>CAYYHS010000323.1:0-3904 GCA_964471785.1 uncultured Chitinophagaceae bacterium | reverse complement strand
GGTACATCGATAACAATCCTATGCGATGGGAAGCCGATAAGAACAATTCCGAAAACCCGAAAATGTAGGCACGGATGATCATCCGTGCCTTACCAAGGAACGGTCTTTCGACCGTTCCCACATTTCTGGATACGGTTTTGCACTAATTGCAGGAACGAAAATTAGATTGGAATAACGGCGGAAACCTAAATTGTTCAGAGGGGAGCTAAATCATCTTTTGTGCAACTTTGCGGAGTTCTTCTTTGGTAAGAAATCTTTTGACGAGCGGGAAGAGAATTTGATTTTCTTTGTGGATGTGGTTCACCATAAGTTGGACAATTGCTTCCGCGGCCTCCGCCAATTCAACGCGGGCGGTCTTGTCGTCGTGATTCTCGCGTAATACTTCGATGCTATAGTGGAGCTTCTTGTAAATTCGTGCCATTTTTACATGGTCTTCGCGGAGGACAGTCGTAGGACCATCGACGTATTTTTCGACGACCGGAAAAAGAGCCTTCTCTTCTTTCCCGTTGTGGACGCGGACTTCCTCGTCGACAAATTCAGTCGCTTTAAGAAGCTGTCGAAAAATCTTTTCCGAATATCCCTTCTTCCTGATCTCTACAGCGGATCGTTTTAGAATTTCCAACTGCACGAGCGCAGTGTCATGTTCCTTAAGGAAAATTGCAATGGGATCACGAATTGCCATCTGAATTCAAAATCTCCTACTGTAAAAAATCTTTAGAACGACGCTTAGAGGACCTCTCGGTACGTGGCGTACTTTGCTTTTCCACCCTTCATAAACGTCGAAAGTTTCTCGCTTAAAGCATCAGCCTCCTGATCTTCACTCTCCTTGAATTGCGTATAGGCTTCTTCCGATACGGCAATGTACATCTCGGCGAAAGCGTTCTTTTTTCCTTTTTGCTCGCACACGAGATACGAAATGTTGGGATTTGAGGCATAGTGAGTCTTCAGCTGCTGCGCCGTCGCAAGAAAATCATTTCTCTTTTTTTCATCAATCTCGTACTGCATAGACAAAATCACTTTAGCCATCGAGCCTTCCTTTCGTTGCTTTGTTGCTGTGGTAGTAGTTTGATGTGAACGCGCCTCTCTGTTACCATGATCTCATCGAGGAGCGGATCTCGGATTCATTCATCCCAAAATAATGTCCAATTTCGTGGCACAGGACTTCGTAAATTTTCCTACGAATCTCATCTTCGGAGCCGCACATGCTCTCGATGTTCTCCTGATAGAGCGAAATCCGATCCGGCAGCACCGGCGACATTCCGTACCATGTTCCCCGTTTCGTCAATGGAACTCCATGGTAAAGCCCGAGCAACCTCGATCCTTTCGGTGAGGCCGGAGGACTATCTTCTATGACAATCTCAACATTTTCAATCTTCTTTTTGAAAAGCGCCGGCAGATGATTGAATGCCTCTTCCGCAATGTCTTCGAATTTTGTCCGGTCCATGCATCGCAATGGTAAATCAAATAACAAAAGACGCAAACAACTTGTAGAGTGCTCCACTGAGGGCCGCCCAAACAATACACACCGCTCCGAGCGAGCGCAACCCAGAAATCTTGTGAGCAATACTTAAGCCCACCCTCGCGAGATTGATGGACCAAATGATCGCGACCGTGTCAATCGAAAGAAGAACAAAATAGACGATCGGCTTGACATCCCACGGAGAGGGATTCGTCGAAAAGAGCCGCAATCCTACCGACGCAAGCTCAATCGGAAGTACTATGCATACCGTCGCCATAATCGGGATCAGCGCCCATCCGAAAACTGCATATGTGTTTTGGATGGTCCCTTTGCCACCGAACATTTTCAAGATGAGATGGAGCAAACACACAAAACTCATCCCGGATGGAAACGCAAGCATGACTCCGAGCACGCATCCAAGAAGGATCAAGTATATCAAATTGTCGAATTCATTCCCTGCATGACGCACCCATAGGAGGGAAAAGGCCAGGGCAATTCCAAGGAAGAACATCAACACGAGAACATAGTTCTTATGCTCTGCCCGGACGATCCTGGTAAAGGCATCCTTTGGAGATTCCACCAACAGCCAGAAAGTGACAAAGAAATCGAGATTGGGAATCCGGTCCTGAATGAAACTCCCGCAGGACGCACAAACGCTGTCGAGATCGTCGTTCGCGTGAGCACAAACGGAGCAATAAATCATCGTCTCCATCCTGATCTCAGTATCGTCCAGAGACCGGCTTCTAACGCCCGGTATCAGAAGATACTAAAAGTTGGAGATGTTTGCAACGAATCATTCGAAAGTTGTTCACCGCGACGAATAACCTTGAACCTTTCGGGAGCTTTTTCTTACAACGGAGCCGCCCCTGGCGATTGGAGAGAATTTGCCAAGGAACTTTCGAAAGGCAAGTTGGTCTGAGCTGCCAATCACTCAATTGGAGAAAATCGCGCGGTAAAGTGGCGGAGCTGAGGAGGTTCGTACGTTATTGTGTATCCGGGGAGTTTGCTGCGGCGAGCGTAGGTCTCTTCTACGCATTCGATGACATAGTCGATGTGACTCTGTGTATAGACGCGGCGCGGAATGGCGAGCCGGACGAGTTCCATCGGCGGAGGCAGAAAATGATGGTGTTCATCATACTTGCCGAACATGACACTACCGATTTCGACCGATCGGATCCCACCGACTCTGAACAACTCGCACACGATGGCTTGACCTGGATACTTTTCCGGGGGGATATTAGGGAGGAACCGTTTGGCATCGATATAGATTGCGTGTCCACCGGGAGGCAGCAGAATCGGCACCCCCATCTCGGTTAATTTATTTCCCAAATATTCTACAGACCGAAGCCGGTACGTCAAATAGTTTTCGTCCAGCACTTCGTCGAGGCCCTGAGCGATGGCCTCGAGATCACGTCCCGCCAACCCCCCATAGGTTGGAAAGCCTTCCGTCATGATCAGAAGGTTTCGGGCATTCGTTGCAAGGAGCTCGTCGTTCATCGCCAAAAAGCCTCCCATGTTGACGATGGCATCTTTTTTTGCACTCATGGTACAGCCATCTGCGTAGGAGAACATTTCGCGTGCAATTTCTCTCGGAGTCTTTTCGGCGTACCCCGGTTCTCTCTTCTTGATGAAGAATGCGTTCTCCGCAAAACGGCACGCGTCGAGAAACAACGGAATGCCGTATTTTCTTAACACCGCCTTGGCCTCTCGAATATTACGCATCGAGACCGGTTGCCCGCCGCCGGAATTGTTCGTCACGGTAATCATGCACAGGGGGATATTTGCAGATCCTTTTTCCAGAATGAACTTCTCAAGCGCCCGGATGTCCATGTTCCCCTTGAAGTCTGCGATTGTTTCTGGCCGTACCCCCTCTTCTGTCGGCAGGTCCACCGCGGTCGCTCCCGAAAATTCCACATTCGCACGCGTCGTATCGAAGTGCGTATTGTTCGGAATAAATTTGCCCTTTCCCCCCATAATCGAAAAGAGAATTTTCTCGGCGGCCCTCCCTTGGTGCGTTGGAATGATGAACGTGTACCCCGTTAGTTCCTTGACCACTTTTTCGAATCGGAAGAAGCTTCGCGCGCCTGCATACGATTCATCGCCGTCCATTATTCCAGCCCACTGCTTTGCGCTCATGGCCGAAGTGCCGCTGTCGGTCAGCAGGTCGATGAGCACGTCTTCCGCTCGAATCATAAATGGATTGTAGCCCGCCACCCGGAGGATCTCCGTTCGCTCTTGCACCGTCGTGAACCGGATCGGTTCAATCGACTTAATTTTGAACGGCTCGATAATCGTCTTCATAAGAAAGCCGAAACCAGAAGGTGGACAGAAACCGCCCGACTATTCGCTGTCGTAGCTCACGAGCGAGAAAATATCGTAACCCGCCAGCCGCGTACGGGGCTTAAGAAAAGAAAGTTCTATCAGAAAAGAGAGTCCCACAATATT
>CAYYHS010000322.1:0-3906 GCA_964471785.1 uncultured Chitinophagaceae bacterium | reverse complement strand
TTGTAATTGACGATAACAACAGAAATGTCCATGAGGAGAGATTACAGCAAGTTGAAAAAGCTGCGGAGTTTCAGCTTCCACACCATGAACGCAGCTTCGTACACGATATCCTTCGACATCTTTGATTCTCCCATGTCGCGGTCGACGAAGATAATCGGTATTTCACAAAGGCGGAATCCTTTTTTCCATACCTTATAGTTCATTTCTATCTGGAAGGCATACCCGTTGGACTTAATTTCATCGAGTTCGATGCTTTCGAGAACGGATCGCCGGTAACACTTGAATCCGCCGGTCGCATCATTGACTGGCATGCCCGTGATAATCCGCGTGTAGCGGTTCGCAAAATAACTCAGGATCAGCCGGCGAAAAGGCCAATAAACCACACTCACGCCGCGGCAGTAGCGCGACCCGATCACGAGATCGTAATCCTGGATCTTCACGAGGAAGTTGAGCAATTCCTTCGGATTGTGTGAGAAATCGGCATCCATCTCGAAGACGAAATCGAATTGATGTTCGATGGCAAACTTGAAACCTGCAACATATGCGGTTCCAAGACCCATCTTTCGCGGCCTCTCGATTAGATGAATGCGCGGATTGGTGCGCTGCATGGTCTTCACAATCTCCGCAGTCCCGTCGGGCGAATTATCGTCGACGATGAGGATCTCGATGTCGTTCGATTGATGAAGTACCTTCGGGATAAGCTTCGGCAGATTGACTGCTTCGTTGTATGTGGGCGTTATGACGAGTGCTTTTGGCATAGTAGTCAGAGTTGGATCAGTGACCTTTTCCCATCACCATGATGTAAAAAGTGAACATCAGAATCTTTAAATCCATCCTGAAAGACATGTTTTCGATGTAAAACAAATCATACCGCACCTTCGACTTCACATCGTCGATGGATCGGTCGTACCCTTGCTTGATCTGAGCCCAGCCTGTGATGCCGGGCCGGACCTTGAGCCTGCGATGATAGAGAGGAATCTCCTTTGAAAGTTTGTCGACAAAAAATGGGCGCTCCGGCCTCGGACCGACGAGACTCATATCCCCGTCGAGGACGTTAACGAACTGCGGGATTTCATCAAGACGGGTGTTTCGCAAAAACCTGCCGACCTTGGTAACGCGGGAATCGTGCTGAGGAGCCCAAATCGGTCCCGTCTCTTTTTCCGCATCCGCCCGCATTGAGCGAAACTTATGCATCTTGAATGACTTTCCATCTTTACCGACCCGCTCCTGGCTGTACACGAATGGGCCGGGCGTATCCATCTTAATGGCAATTGCGATCACAATCCAAAGAGGTGATGAGAGAACAAGAATAACAATGGAAACAAGAATATCCGTCAATCGTTTCATGCTCTGTTCCCACGGTTGAATAATCTCGGGCATGATTTCAATCAACGGAAATCCGTAGATCTGGTTCGTCCGTGCCTGACCGCTGATGATGTCGTACATATCGGGCAGAATCTTTATGCTCACATCGTGGCCGTTGCAGTGAGCGATTACGTCAAGAAGTTTGCCGTGATCGGCAGATTCGAGAGCGATGAGAATATCCCTCACCGAGTGTTTATCAATCAGAGAAGGAAGGCCATCAGCACTTCCCAAAACGCGTGTCCGCCTGTACTCGTTTCCCCCTTTGCGTTTATCAACTTTTACAAATCCGACGACTCTGTAACCGAGAGCAGGGTGCAAGAGAACACGGTCATAGAGATCCTTGGCCCGGGCATTCCATCCGACTATTATTGCATTGCGAAGCCCGATACCCGCAGCCAAGAGCCTCCTTCGCATCGTCCTGTAGAGAACTCTCGCAATGCCAACCATCGCCACCATGAAGCCCCAATACACAAGAATGAGTATCCGCGAACTGTTGACCGTGTTGATTCCGGCATCGTCGATGAATATTGCAAAAAAGAGCACGAGGCAACCGAAACTTATTGCCTTGATCATCTCAGTCAGTTCGTCTATCCGAGAAGCGGCGTGGGCGGGCCGATACAATCCAAAGAACAAGAAGATGACCGACCAATAGATCCAGACAAGGATCATCGGCACCCAAAAATCAGGAAGGAGACCCGAACCTACGATACCGCTTCGTACCCTGAACAAATAGTAGAGGTACCAAGCAAGATTAATCGCCAGGAAATCCAAGCACAGGATCTTTATTTCTATTCGCTTTCGCATCACACCAATCAATTACATTCTTGTCGCATTCCATGCGACCTTTTGAGTCCCTCTCACGAAACGAACGAAGCCGAGCAAGAGCGCAAAATTTGCAACGATGAAATAGTACGGCATCGTGAAAAACATGACCGGTTTCATCTTCTTATCCAAAATGCTGCCAATGCCCGCTAAACATCCAAAGATGCATTGAGCAAAAAAAAGCGACCTGTAAAGAGCACCCTGAGATAATAGGAAAATACTTGTTATAAAGATAATAAGCAGTAAGAAAGGAACCAGCCAACGAATAAGCTTATGAGAAATAAGACCGAACGAAACAAAGCCGTTTTTCGGATGGAACAACGGCAGAATCTCTCTAATTCCGTTGAAATTGGCGGCGCCGATTCTGATTTTCCTCTGAAATTCACTTACTGTCGAGGCGGTTGTCTCTTCCCATCCCACAGCAACGGCGTCGTATACGACCCGGAAGCCCTGCTGGACCGCAAAGAGCGGGAGAAGGAAATCATCCATAACAGCCTTGTTAGTCGGTAATAGCCGGAACAGACCGCGGCGGAGGGCATAGATTCCGCCGGTCGCTCCAAATGTGGTCTTTATTTTTCCCTCGGATTCCTTAATAAAGTTTTCGTAATGCCAATACGCTGCTTCCCCTTTTCCTCCAGAATTCTCGGCTGATGCTTTCAATTGCAAATTGCCGCACACACCCCCAATGCTAGGATCGCCAAAATGTCGTACTAACTTCCGGAGTGCATCGGCTGCATAGAAGGTGTTTGCATCGGAGAAAACGAGAATCTCATTCTTTGCCCGGGACGCCAAATCATTGAGCACCGCCGCCTTTCCTCTTCGCTTATCGAAGCTTAGGATGCGGATTCCCGCCAAGGAAACCGATCTGGCAAGCGCTATCGTCGAATCGTTCGAGCAATCGGATCCAACCAGAATCTCAATTTTTTCTTTCGGATAGTCCATAGTTGCGATGTTCTTGAGCTTCTCCACAATGACTTTTTCTTCATTGTAGACGGATAGAATAAGCGAAACGGACGGAAGCTCCGACTGAGAAGAAAGAACACTCTCCTTTTTCACGAACGACCAAACAAGAACGATGATCGGATAAAAAACGTACGAATGCACTACGAGGATCAACGAGGCCCAAAGAAGAATGTGTGCAAATGTTATCATTATTTCCCGACTAAGAATTCACGAGTGAGAACAACTGAACAAGAGTGGAGGAAGAATCGCGGGCGTTAAACTTTCGCGCCTGGGCGATTCCATTCTCGCTTCTCACCTGATGGTAACGACGGTCTTCCAGCAAGCGGACGATTTCTTCTGCAAAACCATCGGCGTCATCCGGATCGAACATGGCACCGGCCTTGCCGACAACTTCGGGCAGTGAAGAAGTATTGGATGTGACGACCGGCGTACCGGATTGCATGGCTTCCAGGGGAGGTATTCCGAACCCCTCATAGTACGAGGGAAACACGAACGCCGAGGCCAACCGGTAGATATCCGGCAAATATTCTTCGCCGACGTGACTGAGGTAGAGAAGGTTCTGCCGCATTCTCACTTCCCTGATGATTTTTTTGAATCCGAAACCTGGGCCGCCGATCAGCACGATAGCGGCCCGCACGCCTCGCTTTTTGAGAATATCGGCTATTCGCGTGAGCCCCAAAACATTTTTTCGAACCTCGACCACGCCGACACACAGAATAAATTGTTCGGGAAGCCCGAACCGCTCTTCGACTTCTT
>CAYYHS010000321.1:0-3912 GCA_964471785.1 uncultured Chitinophagaceae bacterium | reverse complement strand
TGCAGAAAGGTCCAACTCCCCATGCTCCAATTCTCATTTCGCCCGGCATCATCAAGAATGCGCCGAGGCTGCCGACCTATAAATGGCACCCGGGCCTCTACGCAACGAGTTACGAGCTTCAAGTCGCGTTGGACTTCGAGTTTCAACTCCTGGTCGTAGATACAACAGTGACCGATACGACCGCAACGCCCAGTTCGGTGCTGGATGATACCACCGGATTTTATTGGCGGGTATGTGGCATCGATTCGGCGGGAGCGGGTCAATATTCGGCTGTGTCGTATTTCACGACTGGGACCCTCCTCGATGTCAAAGGGTCGAGTACGACTCCGAGAGAATTTGCTCTATTTCAGAACTACCCGAACCCGTTCAACCCGACAACAGTCATTAGTTATCAGTTAGCAGTAAACAGTTTGGTGAGCTTGAAGGTGTATGACATTCTTGGGAGGGATGTTCAAACGCTTGTTAAAAGGGAGCAGCTCGCCGGATCTTATCAGGCAGTCTTCGATGGATCGCACCTTGGCAGCGGAATCTACGTCTACCGGCTACAGGCAGGAACGTTCACGGCAACCAAAAAATTATTGCTGGTGAAATGAAAATCTGGATCAACGACGTAACGACCATGAAAAAATCTCTGAGCGTATACTTCATACTTGCTGTATTGATGTCATTGTCGGCACCCTCATCAGCCCGATCGCAAAACAGCAGCGTCAAAAGCGGCATTGCAATACCGCATTTACTAAAGCATGGGACGGCGACGCAGTTGATCGTTAATGGGAAACCGTTTCTAGCGCTGGGGGGTGAACTGGGCAATTCGAGTGCTTCCGATCTTGAATACCTGAGCCCAATCTGGCCAAAAATAACAAAGATGCATTTGAATACCCTGGTTGTGCCGGTGTATTGGGAGCTCGTCGAGCCAAAGGAAGGAGCTTTCAATTTCACGCTCGTCGACAGCATTATTGGTTCTGCACGGCTTCACGATATGAAGCTGGTGTTCCTATGGTTCGGGACATGGAAAAACAGTATGTCGTGTTATGTGCCGCTGTGGATAAAGACCGACCCTGAAAGATACCCGAGAGCTCATCAGAAAGATGGAAGGGCAGAGGAGATACTGACAGCGTTTAGCACCACCAACAGGACTACGGATGCCCGTGCGTTCGCGAGGTTGATGAAGCATCTACGATCTGTCGACGAGCGGGAACAGACCGTTGTACTGGTTCAGGTGGAAAATGAAATCGGGATGATACCGGATGCAAGAGATTACAGTGAAAGCGCAAATGAATCCTTCAAAGCTGCGGTACCGGCTACGCTCGTTAGTTATCTTAAAGAACACAAGGACAACTTGAATCCAGAATTTCGCGAGCTGTGGGGGAAGAATGGATTCAAGGACAACGGAAACTGGGAAGAGGTTTTTGGCGCAGGATTAAGCACCGACGAACTGTTCATGGCCTGGAACTATGCAGAATACACCAACTCCGTGGCGGAAGCGGGCAAGAAGGAATATCCATTGCCCATGTATGTCAATGCCGCGTTGATACGACCCGGATTCAAACCCGGCCAATATCCCAGCGCCGGCCCGTTGCCCCATTTGTTTGACGTGTGGAGAGCGGGGGCCCCTGAAATTGATTTCTTCTCACCGGATATCTATTTTACCACTTTTGTGGAGTGGAGTTCAAAGTACGATCGGCCGGGCAATCCACTCTTCATCCCGGAAGTCGGCAATAATCAGAGTCTGGCCAATGCCTTCTTTGCCTTCGCTCAACTTAATGCGATGGGCTACAGTCCGTTCTCAATTGAGTCGCTTGACGACCCGGAGAATAACCAGGTATCAAAGGCGTATGACGTCCTAAATCAGTTAACCCCGCTCATTCTTTCCAACCAGGGAAAAGGGACGATGGCGGGAGTGCTTCTCGATAGCGCCAGCCAGCTGGCGAGAATCAAACTCGGAGACTACAGTTTCAATATCAAACACGAATACAGTTGGCCATATGCCCGACGGACAGAAGGAGAAAATCCGAGATTCGGCGGGATGGTCATCATGGTGTCTCCGGATGAATTCTATATCGCCGGCAGAGGTATCGTCGTGACGTTTGAAGTCACGACCAACGATGGAACACAAGCGGGGATCGGAAGTCTGGATGCGGGAAAATTCGTCGACGGCAAATGGATCCCCGGTCTTCGCATGAATGGAGATCAGAGTCATCAAGGCAGGCATCTTGACCTGCCGGGAAACACGTACAGTATTCAGAAAGTGAGTCTGTACAAATATCGATAATGGAGAATAGAAAGTAGCATTATGCAACGTTCAGTATTCATAATGTCGTTCATCCTCCTCATATTCAGCGAGGAGTCATTTTCACAAGGCGTCGTTGCCCCATACGAAGTGGGCCCGTGGCAGGGATTCCGGTCTGCGGCGATCAGCTACACGTTCGACGATAATTGCTCCAATCAACTTGCTGTTGTTGTGCCAATGTTCAATGAGTACGATTTCAAGCTAACGTTGTTTACCGTCATCAACTGGGGTCCTAATTGGACAGGCCTTCAAAATGCTGTCTCTCACGGTCATGAAGTAGCCAGTCATACATTAAGTCACCCGTCGCTCGGTACCTTGAGCGATTCTGCGCAAAGAATCGAGTTGGCAAATTCCAGAAGCATCATCGACGCGCACATCACCGGGCAACAATGTGTGACGTTGGCTTACCCGAATTGCGTTGTGGGCAATACATCGATCGTCAAACAATACTATTTTGCCGCGCGCGGCTGCTCAGGCGTCATTGAGGGCCGCACGCCGGGCGACTTCATGAATATCAGCTCCATCATCTGTGGTGCACTTGGCTCTATAAAGACGAGTGCCGATTTCAATTCCCGGGCAAACAGCGCGGTGAGCTCGAAAGGATGGTGCGTATACCTTCTTCACGGCATTGATGGTGATGGAGGATATTCCCCTCTCTCATCCGATACGTTGAGGGCAGGTCTTGAGTATTTGAAGGCAAATCCGGATAAGTTCTGGGTGGCAAGCTTTGGCACTGTCGCAAAATACATTCGCGAACGGAATGCGGCGTCGGTCTCGGAAATTCACGCTACGGATGATACAATTAAAGTTATCGAATCGGACACGCTGGATCCTGCTTTTTACAATTGCCCCCTTACCATTCGCCGAGCGCTTCCACAAGGATGGTCTTCCGCTTATGTCGTGCAAAATAGTGACACCATCGCCTCGCAGATCGTTAAGGTCGATTCCACCAGATTTCTGATGTTCGATATACTCCCTGACAACGGAGTTATCACGTTCATAAGAATTCGGACAACAGGCCTCAAGTCGCAGAATATGTTGACTTTTCCATCTTCTTTTGAATTACAGCAGAATTATCCGAATCCATTCAATCCTGCAACAGTGATCGGCTATCAGCTTGCTGCAGCTAGTAGAATCAGCCTGAGAGTCTATAATCTTCTCGGACAGGAAGTGGCAACGCTGTTTGAAGGTGTTCGCCAGCCCGGCAAGTACGAAGCAACGTTTGACGGCACCCGACTCGCAAGCGGTGTTTTCATTTACCGACTAAGCACAGATAACTTCACAGAGGCGAAAAAATTGGTTCTCCTTAAATAAGGGGTTCCATATTGGGAATAAAGAGGACTAGCCATTTCTGTGGGGCGAAAATGAATACGTTGTTGCGCTTAGTTCGAGTTATATTCTTCTCGCGAGCGCAGTCGACGATTTGCTGCTGGAGAAAACAGGTTCCCTCAACCATTAGAGTGATACTCGTGTAATGAAGCGCATTTTCGGTTCGACTATGTTTCTTGCCCTGCGCCGTTCCTTCCATCTCCTCCCGCCGCAGCCGGACCTTCCAGCCGATTATCCAACCGGTTTGTACGATGAATCGAAGGTGCCCAAGTATTCGCTTCCCGACCCTCTGG
>CAYYHS010000320.1:0-3938 GCA_964471785.1 uncultured Chitinophagaceae bacterium | reverse complement strand
TTCGTCCCGATGATCGCCCGCTTCCCAATCGATGCAAAGAAATCGACCTGCTTTTGAGCGTTCTTCTCAGTAGAGAAGGCCCCGGCTTGCACCGCAAACTTGCCAGCCGGTGTGGCGGGTGCCGCAGTGTCGGTCGCCGCAGCCGGGGGTTCAGCGGTTATTCGTTGTTCTACCGGCTTTGTCTCTGCGGTGTCGGACTTTTTCGGTTTCACCGCAGGTTCCTGTTGTACCGGACTTGGTTTTTGTTCCTGGGCTAATCCGACGACGTACAGAGAGTTAGGGTATTGTTCCTTCAGTTGCTGAAATTTTTGGTCCGCAGTTTTGTATAACCCGACAGAATAATAGTACTGATATACCTTATAGAGCGCATCGTCAGCCCATTCGTTCTGGGGAAAACCGTCGACGATCGCCTGGAATTTTTTTACGGCGGTAACGCCGTCGGTCGTCAGAATAGCGTCAAGGTACGCCACGCCGGGATCGTTCGCGTATTGTTTCTGCAAGCTTGGCAATTCTATGCGGACTCGCTCTGCCTGCCCGTTGTAAATAAAATCGAGACGCTTTCGCACTTCCGGTTCAGGCATTTGAGCAAACAACGACGCAACGTTTGCCATAGTGAGGAGCAGCGCGGACGATATGGAGAAGTATTTTTTTAGAGATGAATTCATATTCATTCGTGCTCTTAACTGTTCACCGCAATGCGGAACCTGTTTGATCCCGCCGGTTCACTCGCGGGTTTCCCGAATAATGTTGCCGAGTTACACCGCTCGATGACGATCGGAACTACTTCGCCGAGGCGGAATGAATCCTTCGGGAACACCGCCACCTTGTTGGCATCCGTTCGTCCCATCCAGTCAGCGCTCGATTTTGCGCTCTCCCGTTCTACAAGGATGTCGGCAGTGGTCCCGATCAGAGCTTGGTTTCTCTCAAATGAAATGTTTTTTTGCAGTTCGATAATCTCATTCAGCCTGTCGGCCTTGATTTCGTCCGGGACGTCGTCCACCATCTCCCACGCCTTCGTATGCTCTCTCGGCGAGTACTTGAACGTGTAGGCTCCGTCGAAACCAATCCTCTGTATGAGATCGAGTGTTTGCCTGTGGTCCTCAACTGATTCTGTAGGGAAGCCCGCAATAAGATCGGTTGAAAGGCTTACGCCCGGAATGGCTTCTCTTATTTTCTTCACCAGACCGATATAATGCTCGATGGTATACGACCGGTTCATCAATGTAAGAATTCTGTCAGAACCGGACTGAACCGGAAGATGAACCGACTTGCAGACATTCTCGTTGTCCGCAATGACGCGAATCAACTTGTCGGACATGTCCTGGGGATGAGGTGTCATGAATCGAAACCGGATCGACCGATCCACCCGGCTGGCACGCTCCATCAAATCTGCAAAATCGAATTCGCCGTCGTTGTACGAGTTGACGTTCTGGCCGAGCAGCGTAATCTCTTTGAATCCCCGTTCACTTAATCTCGCTACTTCTTCGACGACGCTTGACAAGCTCCTGCTGCGTTCGCGTCCGCGAGTAAAAGGGACAACGCAAAAGGTGCAGAATTTATCGCATCCCCGCATGACCGACAGCCACGCCGTAATTCCCTCGGTTCGCAACGGCAGGATGTCTTCGTAGTTTTCGACACGCGAAAGCTTCACCGCGATCCCTCTCTCACCGCCGAACGCGTCTTCAACGAGATCGGGCAGCTTGCGGTATTCATCCGGTCCAACAACAAGGTCAACGACATTTCCCCGGTCAATGAGCTCCGTGCGGAGGCGCTCCGCCATGCAGCCCAGAACTCCGATAACGACGCCCGGTTTCTGGCGCTTGTAATTTTTTAGGGTGCTGATTCTCTGACGCACGCGCTGTTCAGCGTTATCCCGGACGCTGCAAGTGTTGACAAGAATGACGTCGGCAGCTTCCGCGTCCTGGGTAATTGCATATCCGCCTTCGTTCATAATGCTCAAGACGACTTCGGAATCGGCTACGTTCATCTGGCAGCCATACGTCTCTATGTAGACCTGCTTTTTCTTCATCCTGACCTTTTTCAGGAGCGAAATATATCCATTACCTGACAGATAGTCAACGGATTGAAATTTCATTAATGAAAATTAATAAAAATCAGTGATTTTTGTGAAAAATATGGCTCTTTTGATTGACAATTCGTCACACATTGAGGTCAGCGCATTGAATCTCACTTTAAGTTGGAGTATATTCTCAACGTGACAAAGACAGAATTAACTATCAGACCAAACAAATTACCCAGAAATCGACAAACCAAAAGATGAATCCCAAGAACTTCATATCAGAGATCCACGAAAAATCTAAGCAACTACATAAAACTATCGTGCTACCCGACGCCCTCGATCCTCGGGCAATCAAAGCTGCTCGAGTTATTGTCGATAAGGAGCTTGCGACGCCTATTCTTATTGGCGATGAGAACCAAATACGGGCTAAGGCAGAAGCTGAGGGGGTCCAGATCCAAGGTGTGCGGATTGTGGACCCGTTAAAATCGGACAAATTATCAGACTTCTCGCACATCTATTTCAATTTGAGAAAAGCAAAGGGGATCCAATTTACCGAGGCCCAAGAAGTGATGAAGAAGCCCCTTTTTTTTGGAGCGATGATGGTGCGCGAGGGAATGGCTGACGGAAGTGTGGCCGGATCGCTTTCTACAACCGGAGATGTTTTGAAGGCCGGCCTGCAGATCATTGGCGTGCAGGATGGTATCAGTGTAGTTTCCAGCTTTTTCGCCATGGTCTTTCCGCTGCACATTTACTCATTTGCAGACTGTGCGGTTGTTCCCGATCCGACAGCCGAGCAGCTTGCCGATATTGCGATCACCACGGCGGAAAATCATAGAAAACTTACTGGCGAGGAACCAAGAGTTGCAATGCTCTCGTTCTCGACAAAGGGGAGTGCAACCCATCCTCTCGTAGAGAAAGTCCAGCAAGCAACGCAAATTGCCCGAAAGAAAAATCCGGCGTTAAAATTAGATGGCGAGCTTCAACTTGATGCGGCGATCGTCCCGGCAGTGGCGAAACAGAAGGCGCCCGAGAGCAGCGTCGGCGGGAATGCAAACGTCCTGGTTTTTCCCGAATTGAATGCGGGGAACATCGGTTACAAACTTGCGCAGCGACTCGGAGGAGCAGAGGCGATCGGCCCGATTGTTCAGGGCCTGAAGCGGCCGGCGTTCGACCTTTCACGCGGCTGCAGTGTTGACGACATTGTCAACGTGGTTGCTATCAATGTCGTAATGGGAGCTGCATAAGAAAAAACGTGCGGCCCACTGTTTGAGTGAGCCGCACGTCCTGAATCTACTTCTTCTTCCACTCGCCGATCAAATCATCTATTTCGCCCGAATTAAATCTGGGATTAGCAGCTTTGCCCACCGTGATTGCTTTCTCTGCAACCTCGATAGCTTCTTTAGTCTTGCCGGATTGAGCGAGGAGTTCTGCCTTCGTCCGGAGGTTCGAAGCGTTCTCGTTTATGGCAATCGATTTCTCAACCGCTTCCATCCCCTTGTCCCAACTTGTTTTTGAATCGAGGCAGTACTGAGCGTAGTTGTTGTATTGCTGCCACGGTTGTGCCACTGCAGCTTTGATTGCGTTTGCGAAGTTTGCGTCGGTATTAACGTCAATCGTTATCGGCAGGGAGATCTTCTCCCATCGCAACACAAGCTTCACTGAAGTTCCGGTAAGATCTGTGAACGAGTACGACAGTCGCTCTTCGTTCGGTGCAGGTTCTGGCTTTGCAGAAAACTTCACGACATCTTTCGTAGAATCGTAGCGGAACGCACCCCATTGTTTACCCTCAGAGTTCAATATCACCGTCCACTCTCCTTGACGCGGCGTGACGAAGAAGGCGTACATGCCCGCCTTGACTAGTTTGCCGGCGATCGTGACGTCGTCGCCGAAGCTCACCGTTGTCGCTTCGTTTGCACCG
>CAYYHS010000319.1:0-3959 GCA_964471785.1 uncultured Chitinophagaceae bacterium | reverse complement strand
ACGTACGCAGGATGGGTTTTCGCCGACGATGCACTCCGCCATTCGCTCAACGTTCCGATGATCCGGCTCTTGTATGATGTCGGTGCGGGAACCTTTGCCGAGTACCTCGTGCGGAACGGGTTTACTTCCATTTCTGGGCAGAAGGATAAACTCGGACTCAGCATCATCCTCGGCGGATGCGGCGTCTCGCTCGAAGAGCTTGCATCGGCCTATGCGTCGTTCCCGAACCGGGGAATATTCTTCCGGACTTCGCTGACAAAAGAGGGGCACCCGGAGGGATCCAGGGTATTTTCCGAAGCCTCCGCCTACATCGTCAGCGACATTCTCACGAAGAATGAGCAGGCAGATCTGCACAGCTCTTCTCCGTCGCTGCCACCACAAATAGCGTTCAAGACCGGCACGAGTTACGGGAGACGCGATGCGTGGTGTATCGGGTATTCATCCCGGTACACTGTGGGAGTGTGGCTGGGCAATGCCGACAACAAAGGAGCTCCGGACCTCGTCTCAACACAAGCGACGGTGCCGCTGCTGTTCGATATTTTCGACATTTGCCCCGAGCAATCTTCAGCGGCGATCATGCCCCTTCCATCGGACGTCGGGATGCGCGAGGTCTGTTCTCATAGCGGAAAACTCGCAACGGCGAACTGCACATCGTTCACTCCCGATCTTTATTCGAAGTCCCAGACGCTCCAACTGACGTGCGATATCGACAAGGAGTATTATATCTCTCCGAACGGATCGATCCACTATTGCACCAGCTGTCTCGGACGCCATCCTTTCCGGACCAAAGTGTATGAAGAATATCCGCCGGAGTATCTGAGTTTTATGGAGGTCAACGGCCGCTCGTTTACTCACGTGCCGCCGCACAATCCGGCGTGCGAGCGCGTCTTCGGCGGAAAGGGGCCGCAGATCACCAGCCCGACGAACGACATGACATACCTGTTGATCTCGCAGGAACAGACAATCGCTCTCGCGGCGAATTCGGGCGTGGACGTGAAAGAATTTCACTGGTATGTCGACAACAACTATATCGCAAGAAAAGAGAAACAAGCGAAAATCTTCTTTCAGTTGAACGACGGGCGGCACAGCATCACGTGCGTGGACGACAAAGGGAGATCTTCGACAGTCACCATCGCAGTCAGGCACCTTTAGGGGACGCCGCAGCTGCATTTCCTTACCTCACGGGAGACCATCATGCGTACACTTCTTCGCTCGCTTGCCATTGCTATACTATGCCTTTCCGTTTCGTCCTGCTCGCTCTTCGACAGAAGTGCGCTTCGCGTAACTTCGGAATTGCCCAAAGGCACTATCCCGACGTCGGGCGTACTGAAATTCGAATTCTCGCGGGCCGTCGTCCTGCCGGAATCGACAAACACATGGACTACAACACCGTATGTTGAATTCACTCCGCGCATCGAGGGAAAGTTTGTATGGTCGGATTCCACCCATCTTATTTTTAGTCCCGATGCCCTGCTGCCGGGAGACGCGAAGTTCAAAGGCAAGATCAACATCGCCCTGCTTACGAAGCTCGCGCACGCTAACGCATTCAAGGGAGACGAAGATTTCTCCTTCGCCACCGAGTCGTTCCTTATGAAGCGGGCCGAATTCTTCTACGACAGGATCGACAACAAGCGAACCGTCGGCGTCAAAGCGAATCTTGAATTCACCTATTCGGTGAACCCCGAGGATGTCGGGAAAAACATGACCATTGAGATCGATGGAACGCCCCATTCTGCGTGGAAGATCGTCTCGAACGTTCAAGCAAGGATCATCCCGATCGAAATCGGCTCCATGACACAGCTCGAGAAATCGCGTAAGATCAGCATCATCATCAAGGGAGATCTCATCTCGCCGGAAACAAAGACACATCTTTTCATGCCCGAGCCGTTCGTTTACACTCTTCCCGGACTCGAAGAACTGAAAATCTACGGGCACGACGCCGGATTGGACGGGAAGGAAGGAATAATTAAAGTCTCCACTTCCCAGGAAATAGACCTTCCCTTAGTGAAATCGGTGGTGAAGATTACCCCCGATCCGTCGTTTACCATCGAAAGTGCGGGGGGCATGGGGTTTGTCATTCGCGGAAAGTTTGAGACCGCCACGTCGTACCATCTCGTGATCCAAAAAGGATTGCAGAGCGTACTGGGAGCGAAGACGCAGAACGACTACGAGGCCGACATTGTCATCGGCGATATGAACCCCTCGTTTTCATTCGTGGCCCAGGGAGCTTACATGCTCCTCAGCGGTTCAAAATCCATCGCCGTGAAAACCGTGAATCTGCCGAAACTCAACATCCGCGTTAGTCAGGTGTTCCAGAACAACATCGTCTTCTTCCTCGAGCAGGGACGTTCGTACGACTATCAATACGAATCCGACGAAGAAGGAGAGGGAGATTACCATCCCTCCAGAAAATACCGTTTCTCGGTCGGCAACTATGGACGTGGATTGGAAGCGAAAACAATCGACATCCAGAGCCCGCGCAACCAGGAGGTCACAACAAACATCGATCTCTCTTCCTATCTCCGGAACGACTATAAGGGATTCCTCCTGGTAGAGATCGCGTCGCCGAACGAAGGATGGCGGTCGACGGCAAAACTCATTTCTATTTCCGACATCGGCCTTATCGTGAAGCAGAGCAAACAGGAACTTACCGTTTTCGCGGCCGGCCTCAACGATAACGAACCGCTCTCGGGGGTGACGATCAACCTGATTTCCCACAACAACCAGGTCATGGCTTCTGTGGAAACGAATTCCGACGGCGCTGCCGTCTTTAAAAATTTCGGCCAGCTTCAGGGAGAGGATTTCCAATTGAAAGTGATCACGGCATCGAAGGGAGAGGATTTTAACTTCATTAACCTGCCCGATTACCGTGTCGAGACATCGCGGTTCGACGTCGGGGGGAAATTCGACAGCGACGGACAGTACGATGTGTTTTTGTACGGCGATCGCAAGCTGTACCGTCCCGGTGAAAAGTTGATCCTCACCGGCATCGTGAGAGATCTGCAGAACAGAGTCCCCGGGAGTTTTCCCGTTAAGGTAAAGATGTTCAATCCGCGCGGCTCGCAGGTAACGGAGTTCATGCGCACGATCAACGAAGAAGGTTCGTTCGAGGTAACATATCCTCTCCAGCAAAACATGCCGACAGGAAACTACCGGTTTGACGTCTTCACTGGAAACGACTTATTTCTAACGACGTACTCGGTGAGCGTTGAAGATTTTGTCCCCGACCGGATCCGCGTCTCGATGGCGGCCGACCGGCATTCGGCTTCATCGGGCGACAGCATCGGCTATTCTTTCCAGGCGTTCAACTTTTTCGGCCCGCCGGCTTCGGGAAGATCGTACGAATTTGAAGGGACCCTCACGGCGGCCCCCTACATCTCCAAGCGGTTTCCCGAATTCTGGTTTGCCAACGATGGGGCAAGTCCCTTTACCTCCCAGCCTGTTGTCTCTGAGGGAAAAACCGATGACGACGGAAAGGGAAATGAGACATTCGCAATTCCGAAAGAGGCGGCATCGAGCGGGGTACTCATTGCGCGGGGCCGCGTCGGGGTCTTCGACGAATCCGGCCGCCCGGTCTACCAGCTGGCGACGACAATCGTTCATCCCAACGATTACTACATCGGTGTTTCGAAAGCGATGGACTATTACGTCGCACCCGACGTTCCCCAGACTATTCGTCTCATCGCAGTCGATCCGGACGACGCCCCGATTAAAGACTTCCACGCACGCGTTCTGCTTCTCCGCAAGGAATGGCACACAGTCCTGAGAATGCATGAGCAAACGAACACTCTCCGGTACGTATCGGAAATGCGGGAAGTCGAGATCGAGAACAAGGAAGTGACACTCGGCGATTCGCCGACACCGTACACGTTTACCGTGCCTTCCGTTTCCGGGGATTATATCGTTCGGATTTCGAAGAACGACGACGAAGGGTACAACGAATTCCAGTTCTATTCGTA
>CAYYHS010000318.1:0-3968 GCA_964471785.1 uncultured Chitinophagaceae bacterium | reverse complement strand
CCCCGCGCACGCGGGACCGAAATGATGTTCAACGCTGAAACTGAGACAATACCCATGGGATCCCCGTTTGCAACTAAATTAATTATTTCATATATATTCGTCGCCAGCCGGTGCCGTATCATACGAGTAGCCCAGCGACTCCGGCATTCTCCGATCGAACAACAATCCATCGCTTCAGGACTTCACATTCAGCCCCGGAAACCTAAGCCTCGGGATGAACGGCTGAAGTTGCGTTAATTAAACCTATTCAAGAGAGACACCAACCGACTTATCAAGGAGAGGTCATGAAGTCAAGAATCTTCGCATCCAGCCTTGCATCAGTTTTAGCGGCTATTATCCTCATTGGGCGCGGCGTAGCTGCGGAGAAAGCCCAGACCACCATTGCGCTCTCTGTGGATGCCACAGAGGCACCCCGTATGATCCTTCACTCGCACGAAATAATTTCGATTTCTCCGGGTGCGTTGACGCTCTTCTACCCTAAATGGATCCCGGGCGAGCATGCTCCCACTGGACCTGTTGTAGACGTGGCAGGACTCAAAATTCTCGTGGACGGAAAGACAATTCCCTGGAGGCGCGATCTCGAGGAAATGTATGCTATCCATTGTGATGTACCTTCCCCTGCACGTCAGATTGAGGTCTTCTTTGATTTTCTTCTTCCCCCTGTTGCAGAGGGATTCTCATCCGGCGCTTCCTCGACACCAAGGCTTTTTGTGCTGAGTTGGAATCAGGTAGTTATGTATCCGCTTTCCGATAAGCCTGACGATATTGTCGTAACTCCGAGTTTGAAATTGCCGAATGATTGGAAGTTTGCCTCAGCCCTCACTACATCAGAGGTCACGAAGAATGACATCAAGTTCGCCCCGGTTTCGCTTACTATGCTTGTCGATTCACCTGTCTTGTCTGGACTTCACCTGCGTCGTGTCGATCTGACACCCCCCTCGGGTGTTCCGCAGTATCTCGATCTAGCCAGCGACAATGAAGCAGCACTTGCCATCAGCCCGGCCCAGATTGCAGAGTACAAAAACCTTGTCCTCGAAGCGAACTCTCTCTTCGGGGCCCATCATTATAATCATTACGATTTCCTCTACACTCTCAGCGATGAAGTCGCACACTTTGGACTTGAACATCACCAAAGCAGCGATGATCGTGTTTCAGAGCGTACGATTATTGATGAGGATTACTGCCGTACAAGGGCGGGCCTCCTTCCGCACGAATTCGTTCACTCCTGGAACGGCAAATACCGAAGACCCCTCGGTTTGGCAACCGGCAATTTTTCTTCGCCAATGAAAAATGATCTTCTATGGGTGTATGAAGGATTGACGGAGTACCTTGGGGCAATCCTCACTGCCAGATCCGGTTTACTCAATCCCGAGGAATACCGAGACGATCTCGCAATAGTTGCAGCCCGATTGGATACACGCCCCGGCCGCACGTGGCGTCCTTTGCAGGATGCCAACGACGAAGCGCAGCTTCTCTATTCTTCGCGTGCCGAGTGGGATTCTTGGCGCCGCGACGTGGATTTTTATGATGAGGGCTATCTCATCTGGCTGGAGGCAGATGTCACCATACGACAGCTCACGAACGGCAAGAAATGCCTCGATGATTTCTGCAAGATATTTCATGGAGGAAAAAGCAACGGCCCGGAGCTAAGGCCCTACACGTTTGAAGATGTCGTATCAGCCCTGAACGGGATCGCGCCGTTTGATTGGCAATCGTTCTTTTCAAAGAGGCTTCAGTCAACGGAGGCACATGCTCCGATGGGCGGCATCGAAAAAAGCGGCTGGAAGCTCGTGTATCGAGATACGATGAATGCTCTCCAGAAATCGTCGGAGACCGTTAGGAAAACCATCGACCTTCGCTATTCGCTCGGCATCATACTTGGGGAGGATGGAACGATGGAGGACGTGATTCCCGGACTTGCGGCCGCAAAAGCTGGCCTAGCTCCGGGAATGAAACTCATCGCAGTCAACGATAGGAAGTTTACCAAGGAGATTCTGCGCGATGCGCTGAAGCTGGAAACTCAGAATTCAACGCCTCTCGAACTCCTTGCGCAAAATGGAGAATTCTTTCGGACATATTCCGTGGGATACCATGGGGGTGAACGATATCCTTACCTGGAACGAGAGGTTTCGAAACCAGATTTGCTGACCGCGATCATACGGCAAACTATCCCTGCTGTTTCTACCTCAAAGGATAAGAAGTAGACTGCGAGTCTTAAGCAACACAAGGGATCAGAACCCTAATCCATGACGTTCCACATTCAGAAAGGAGCAACTCATGAGCGAAGCAGTGAGTCATGAATTCAAAGACACAACCGCAAACCCAGCACCATTGGGATTGCTTGCCTTTGGAATGACGACCGTGCTGTTGAACTTGCACAATGCAGGCTTCTACGAACTCAACAGCATGATTCTGGCGATGGGAATTTTTTACGGAGGCCTTGCCCAAATTGTCGCCGGCGCCATGGAGTGGAAAAAGAATAACACCTTCGGCATGACAGCTTTTTCTTCTTACGGTTTTTTTTGGCTTATCCTAGTCGCCCTTATCGTGATGCCTAAGCTTGGATGGGCGGAAGCTACATCTAAAGTTGGAATGGCTTGGTTCTTGTCCGTATGGGGATTCTTTACGTTGCTCTTGTTCGTAGGGACGCTGAAATTATCGCGCTCGTTGCAGGTTGTATTTGCCTCTCTTACTCTCCTCTTCTTCTTGCTGGCGATTGGAGAGACTGCAGATATTCCGGGCCTGAAATCTTTCACAGGGTTTGAAGGTATTTTTTGCGGGCTCTCGGCATGCTATACGGGTGTGGCACAGGTACTCAATGAGCTGTATAAAAGAACGGTCATGCCGCTCGGTCTCGTCAAAAAGTGATTGCTGAATTTGATGATCCAGGTGGGCGGCCAACCGGCGGCAAGGAAATAAGAAGTTCGTTAGCTCCCTGTCGATCGCTTCACTTTACGCGAGCCTAGTCTGCCGGCATAGGCAGGGTAGAAAAGATTCAGGCAATCCGGGCACATGCCATGAGATACCTTCAGCGAACTTTTTTCCGTGAGGTATTTTTCAAGCGGCAGCCATTGTCCGGATTCGTTCCGGAACTTCTTGCAATTAGCGCACATAGGAAGAAGATTCTCGAGTTCGTGAATATGTTTTCGTTCGTCTTGTTCATGTTTGATGATTTTCACGAAGCCGTAAATGAGAAAGCAGATTCCTGCGACGTCGGTGATGTTCCCGATGATGGCGAAGGCAAGCTCAAACGGATAAGGCGCCAAACCGAACACATTTGATAGACGAAAGGTCGGGTGCTCCAGAGACATGTCGCATATCCGTCCGATTGAGAGGAGCAGAAAAGCGGGAAGTATTGGCTTTGAGGAGTAGAAGTGCCTTCTTTCTCTTAAGAGGAACGCAAATGCGCCAACCAGCAGGACAAACGATGCGAAATCCAGGAAGAAAGCAATCGACATAAGACTTACTCAGTTCGGAATATTCGGAATTGCAAACGTGCAGAATTGTTCTCACCCGCCGGCTTGCTCAACTTATTTTGGACTCGCCACCTCTTGATCGGTTTAAGCGTTGCAGTCTATTCCCGACCGGCCAAACGAGCCACTCGAAGGGTCACCTCCCGAGATAATTTGACACAGGGGACGATTCTTTGTTACCGCTCGAGACGCTCTCGAACTGCTCAGGCCTTTGGGTTCAAAAACTGGGTTTCTTAAGAGGAAGGTTCTTTTCCGCGGTAACAGCGTCGCGGACTGTTGCTGAAGTAAAAAGTGCCCTCGCGCAGACTCGAACTGCGATCAGAAGTTTAGGATCCCGACCGCGTCGGGACTATCCTGTTGAACCGCCAGATCGCCCAGTACAGGAAACTATCGCGACTGCTCCGGAGATCTACCCGCTCTGCATTGTTAGGAAAGAGTGTGTGCCCTCGCGCAGACTCGAACTGCGATCAGAAGTTTAGGATCCCGACCGCGTCG
>CAYYHS010000317.1:0-3985 GCA_964471785.1 uncultured Chitinophagaceae bacterium | reverse complement strand
TCAAACCAAGCTTACAAAAACTTCCTTCGAAGAGGCACTTACATCAGACAGTCTCAAAACTACACGCATCATCCAATTAGCCCTGTTGTCAGCCTCGTTCTTATTTACTATTGCTGTCGTCCTGGTGTTCCTGCAACATCAAGATCTCCGCGCTACTCAGGCAGATCTGGACAAAGTCAGGACCCTCACAATTATCCACCTAGTCTTTCTTGCCTTTGCCTTAATCAGTGCTCGATTTCAAGCGAGCCGTATCTTTTCGGCGAACAGCTTGTCCGTGACAACACCGGAGCCAGATTTGCGTGCGTTCGCTCAAAAATGTGTTGGCTTGCAACGAACCGCTATATTAATACGATTAGCAAGCATGGAAGGAGCTTCCTTCTTCGGGCTTGCGATCTGCATAATCGCGGCTACGAATGGAGCACTTGTTTCGGAGCCATATTATTGGATCAATCTAATATCCGTCATCATCTTTCTCGTTTTTGGCATAGCGACCTTTCCAACAAAGGAGAGACTCGTCGATTCGTTCGAGAGAAATTTCCGCCAAACGTAATATTTGTCGGCGCTGCCCAACCAGTCGCTCCCCGATGAGAAGCGCGGGGCGCTCACTGACAAACGGAGCCAACCGTCGACCATTTCGCCGCGCGTTATTGGACGAACTATAAAAACTTTTGACTGGAACGGCCGCGCAACGAGCTGCATGGAACCGGCTGTTCGCCGCCGTCAGTGAGCGCCGAAGGCGCCATGGCGTAAAGCGCCACTTACTTGTCCCGCTGCTCTTTAGCGGGAGCTCCGTCCCTTAGGCCACCATAGAAGGAAATACAATGAACTTATCACCAGAAATAATTGCTGAGTTGTTCCGACAGTGTGCGTTCATCAGCGCTTTGATCGCAGGTTTTTCTTTTGCTTTCCTTGCGGTCATTCTGACTAACAAGACGACAAAGAAGATTGACGATTGGACAGCAGGTTTTGCGATAGCAGCAACAGCTGGGTTAATCGTTTGTGCACTTGGATGGACTTTAAGTGTACCTCGTGTCTTGGAGTTGTCCATGAATAATTCCGGGAACACACCTTTTCATTTGCCTGAGAATTATCTCATTATCCACCGCTCGTTGTCAATAACCTTTATTGCATGCTTCTTTTTCTTCTTAACAAGTTTGGGGCTATCGGGATGGATTCGATCCCGCAGGCTCGGTGTGGTATCATCACTCATTACGATAATTGCAGCAATTTATGCAATCTGGATATTGCGTTTTTTTATCAGATAGGAATATGTCGTGGCGTCCTCTCCCAAGTCGGTCCCCGCTGAAAAGCGCGGGGCAGGCTAGTCACACTTCTAGTGTGATGGCGTAAAGCGCCATTTACTTGTCCCGCTGCTCTTTAGCGAGAATTCCAGTCCGTTAGGCGACGGAAAAAAAAGGCACCATATGAAACACATTCATGTAATCATATTGATTCTGCTCTCATCGCTTTCTGCGTGTAAGAAAAGCAATCCAACTGACCAAGTTTCGGATACGACCCAATTCGTCTTAAGACCACAACACAACACTCCTTGGCCATCTTTGGCTAGTACCCCGTGGCCGATGGCACGGCAAAATCCGCAAGCAACAGGTCGCAGCCTCTACCCTGGCCCAACAAATGGGAGAGTAAAAACAATAATTCCAATCGGGACTGAAATCACTGATCCGGCAATCGGCGCTGATAGCGTTTTCTATTTAGTATCTGATACATGTTTGTATGCGATCACGTATTCCGGGAATATACAATGGCGAGTCGCAATCACTGGAAATGGCAACGAAAATCCACCCATTCTTGCGTCGAATGGATTGATCTATGTTGGCACCGAACGAGGAGTAATGAGCGCATATCATCACGATGGGACTCTTGCGTGGAAAACTGCACTTAATGGCTCAATCTTCATGAAATCTTGTGGCATAGGGCTAGACGGGACAATTTACGCAGCATGTGGCGGCATATTATATGCTTTAGACGCATCGGGTAATATCAAGTGGCAAAAAAATGCACCGATGGGAATGTTTAACTACAGTTCAGACATTACAATCTCATTCGCGCCTGACGGCAGTGTGTTCTACGTTCCAGGAACGACCAGCATCCAGTCTCTGTATGTTATTAGTCCAGATGGCTCAATTGTGCGCACTGACTCATTAGGAGGTATGGTCTCAGGAGCAATCAGCGTTGATGTTGATGGCAATGTCTTTGTCTTTGCAGGTCATGATCTCGTTTCTGTCTCACCATCAGGCCTTATCCGCTGGCGCATCAAAGATGTTGGGAGTAATTGGGATCTGACAATTGATCCTAACGGAAACATCGCTTACATATCCAACGGCTATCTCTACTCTGTTGACAATACTGGCCAACGACGATGGCGCGTCCCTGTCGATAACGGAGATTGGCACACTCATTTAGTATGTGATGCACTCGGTACGATCTATGCAGAAACATCGCCTGGGGGATCTCCACCTTTATACAACATCAACGCCGTCAGCAGTACCGGATCAGTTCTTTGGAAATTATCGGTTTCCGCTTACATTAAAGTAGGCGGACCATCTTTAACTGGAAACGGATATTTATTATTGCCACAGTCAGGCTTAGAGCCTGACGTTCCCAAGCAAATGTATGTTATAGAGTAGCCAGGTTTTATCCGCGTGTCGCCTAACCAATCGCTCCCCGTTGACAAGCGTGGGGCAGGCAAATCACGCCTCTGGCATGATGGCACCTTCGGCGCTCACTGACAAACGGAATCAACGATCGACGATTTCGCCGCGCGTTATTGCACGGTCTTAGGAGCATCTCACTGGAACGTTTGCAGAATGAACTGCATGGGACCGGCAACTGGGATATAGGTCTGTTCGGGGCAAGACTCGTAGCTCCGGCTGCCACTTGGGAGGCAGGGCTCCAACAGTAAAAACCATGGAGGCTCGTATTTTGAAAACGCATATAGGCATTACGGCATTTCTGCTGCTTTGGTGTACACTCGGCGTGCAAGCCCAACTGTCCCCTCATGATGCAGCGACCGGTATGGTGAGAGGCATCAATATAGGAAACACAATGGAGCCGCCGACGGAAGGGGGATGGGACAATCCTCCGATGCAAGAGCGCGCGTTCGATGATTACATGAACGCAGGCTTCACGGCTGTCAGGCTACCGATTACGTGGGACGGCCATACATCGACAACGCTCCCCTACGCAATCGACAGCACGTGGCTGGCCAGAGTTGAACAGGTCATCGATTGGGGACTCCGGCGCAACCTCCTTATCATTATCAATGCGCACCATGAGAGCTGGATAAAAAACTCATTCACTGCTGCAAATGTTGCGCGCTTCGACAGCATCTGGAGCCAGATAGCCTTGCGATTCAGGAACAAATCGGACAGCCTTCTCTTTGAAATCATCAATGAGCCTGACCCGATGTCGGAGGCCAACGTAGATACGCTCAACGCACAGGTGCTGAAAATAATCCGAAGGACTAACCCGACCCGCATTGTGTCATTCTCGGGTTACATGTGGTCGAATTCGGACCAGCTCGTCAACGCCGCCATTCCCGATTCTTCAGACAAATACCTGATCGGATATTACCATTCCTACGATCCATATCCTTTCGGTCTTGTGGGCACTGGAACGTACGGCAGTACGGCCGACATTAACGCGACCAAGGCAAGATTCGACCAGGTCACAGCCTGGTCAAGCAGAAACAGCATTCCAGTCATTCTCGGTGAATTTGGTTACATCGACAGTTGCGATTATAATTCGCGGATGTGTGCCTACGCCACGGTGGTAGATCAGGCCCTGGTTCACGGCGTACCGACTTTTGCCTGGGATGACGGCGGAAGTTTTCCAATCTATAACCGGCTGACGGGCGGTTATAACGAAATCAAGGATGTTCTCATCCACACGTATCATCAATCGCCCAACGGAATGAAGATAACCCAGGTCGGGAGCCACAACGCCGAGATACTGTGGAGATCGG
>CAYYHS010000316.1:0-3987 GCA_964471785.1 uncultured Chitinophagaceae bacterium | reverse complement strand
TTCTATTTTACAGCCATCCATCCATCGAAAAGCGGATTCGTGCCGCGGAGAAGACGTAATGCGGCTGCTCCTGACGATAGGGCGTATATTTATTGTGGTTATTTTTGCGCTTGGGATGTCGGTCGTTGCACTTCTCAGTCTCGTTGTGGAAAAAGACGGCCGAGGTTACTTTTGGGCCGGGAGTACCTGGGCGAAATTTGCTTTGCATGTGTGCGGTGTTGAAGTGCGTGTCCGTGGCGCCGAACATCTTCAGCGCGAAAAGTCTTACATTTTTGTGACCAACCATGCGAGCATGTTTGATATCCCTGCAATCATGTCGGTGTTGCCGCGTGTCCGCATCATGTTCAAAAAGGAGTTGTCCTACGTTCCGATCTGGGGGTGGGCGTTACGATGGGGTCATCATGTTATGGTTGACAGGGGGAAAGGAACCGAGGCGATGAAAAGCCTGGACCGAGCAGCAGTGGCTATCAGAACGGGCGGATCGATCATCCTTTTCGCAGAAGGAACGAGGACACGGGATGGGAAACTCCAGCCGTTTAAGCGAGGGGCTTTTTCGTTGGCCGCTAAATCGGGAGTCCCGATTGTTCCAATCTCCATAAACGGCAGTTTTAAAATATTGCCGAAGAGTTCGCTCGACATACGACCGAGCCCGATCGAGCTCGTTATAGAAAAACCGATTGAGACAACAGGGATCTCGTCACGAGAAGAAGAGCTGGCCATGATGAATAGAGTGCGGGGGATTATCGAGAGGAACTATCGGGAAGACGTCAGTGAAGGGAAGAGTGAGGCGGTATGAGGGAGGGAAAGGGAATTAGGAAGGATGAATTAAGAATTATGAAACATCGGGATTTCGGCTGAGTTTTATACTTCTCGCTTGTCAAAGCAATTATGAAGGAAGAATTAGGAATTAAGAAGAATCTGCACATGCTTGCGTTTCATAATTCTTAATTCATCCTTCTTACTTAACATATAGGGTAACGGCATGTCAGTCACAATAAAAGATGTCGAGCATATCGCCGAGCTTGCCCGGCTTGAATTCAATGAGAGTGAGAAGCAGAAGCTGACTCATGAATTGAACGAGATTCTGAAATATGTGGAGAAGCTGGACGAGTTGGATACATCGAACGTCGAGCCCCTCTCGCATGTCATCGAGCTGAGCAACGTGTTTCGCGACGATGTGGTGAAGCCGTCGATTTCTACCGAGGAGGCGCTCAAGAATGCTCCGGCAAAGAAGGATACATTCTTCAGAGTGCCGAAGGTGATAGGATGATATTCATTTTCGATTTTCAATTTGCAATTTACAAACGTTCATCAGCTTTTTTCCTATAAATACCGCAGTGTTAAGTCGAAAATTGGCAATTGAAAATCATCTTACAAATGCTCATCGGCTATTTTTCCAGGAATACAGTCGTGCTCGATCGAAAATTGGCAATTGCAAATTGAAAATCATCTTTCAAACGCTCATCGCCCATTTCCCCGGGGATACAGCCGTGCCCAATCGAAAATTGATAATTGTAAATTGAAAATCATCGCCATCATACCCTCTCGCTATGCTTCACAGCGGCTTCCCGCGAAATCGCTGGCAGATATTCATGGAAAGCCGATGATTCAACATGTCTATGAGCAGGCGAAACAATCACGGTTGCTGACGGACGTCATCGTCGCGACCGACGACGCGCGCATTGAATCGGCGGTGAAGAAGTTCGGCGGGAATGCAGTCATGACTCCCACAACGCTCCAAAGCGGGAGCGACCGAATAGCATTTGCCGCCCGCTCATTGGAAGCAGATATTATCGTCAATGTGCAGGGAGACGAGCCGCTGATCGATCCACGGGTCATCGATCAAACGGTGCAGCTGCTTCTCGATGATGCGGCGGCCGTCGTAGGGACCGCCGTTAAGAGAATCACGTCGCTGGATGATTTGCTTACACCGAGCGTCGTCAAAGTGGTGCTGGACAAGAATCATTTCGCCCTCTACTTCACACGTTCGCTTGTCCCGTTCGTACGCGATTCCGCGGAAGTGACAGAGTGGTTGAAATACGCCGTTTTCTACAAGCATTTGGGTATTTATGTCTACCGGAGCGCTTTTCTGCAGGTGTTTACATCGTTAGCGCCGACTTTGCTCGAACAGGCCGAAAAACTTGAGCAGCTCCGTATCCTTGAAAACGGTTATCGGATTAAGGCGGCAATCACCGAGCACGATTCAATTCCTGTCGATACGCAGGAAGACCTTGAAAGAGTTCGCAAGCAAATAAAAAATCAAAAGTAAAAATTAAAAAACCCTCTGAGAGTCCATCAACTTTTCCTTTTTCATTTTTAACTTTTCACTGAGGCATTCTCTTGGCTACCAATCATGTCAAATACATCTTTGTCACCGGCGGCGTTGTCTCGTCGCTGGGAAAAGGTATCGCCTCCGCGTCGCTGGGCCTGCTGCTGAAATCCAGAGGTCTGCGGGTAACGGTTCAGAAATTCGACCCGTACATCAACGTCGATCCAGGTACCATGAATCCATTTCAACATGGCGAAGTCTACGTGACGGACGACGGGGCAGAAACGGACCTCGACCTTGGCCACTACGAACGCTTCCTCGATGTCAGCACATCGCGGCAGAATAATTCAACAACGGGACAGATTTACTACGAAGTAATATCGAAGGAGCGGCGGGGCGATTATCTCGGCGCAACGGTGCAAGTGATTCCGCACATCACTGATGAGATTAAAAAGCGCATCGGCCAGCTTGGATCGTCCGGCAAGTACGATGTGATCATCACAGAGGTTGGGGGAACAGTCGGTGATATCGAAAGCCTTCCGTTTCTCGAAGCGATCCGGCAGCTCACGCTTCACATCGGGCGGCGAAACGCCCTCAATATCCATGTCACGCTCGTCCCCTACATCAAGTCGGCGGGCGAGCTGAAAACCAAGCCGACGCAGCACAGTGTAAAAACCCTCCTGGAAATCGGAGTCCAGCCCGACATCCTCATCTGCCGAACGGAGAAGCGGCTTTCAAAAGAGATGAGGGAAAAAATCGCCCTCTTCTGCAACGTCGAAGCTCAGTCCGTGATTGAAGGAAGGGACGTCGATACGATTTATGAGATTCCGCTCATGTTCGAAAAAGAGGGGCTGGATAGGATTGTTATTGAGAAACTGAACCTGAAGTGCGGCAAGCCCGACCTGCGCCATTGGTCGCGGACAGTCAACCGGATCAAGAATCCGAGCGGTACGGTGACGATCGGCGTGGTGGGGAAGTACACCGACCTTAAAGACGCCTATAAGAGCATCAACGAATCGTTCATCCATGCCGGGGCGGATAACGACGTGACGGTGGAATTGAAGTGGATTCGCGCCGAGGACCTCGATGCAACGAATCTCGACGAATACCTTGGGGAGATCTCGGGTCTCCTCGTGCCCGGCGGATTCGGCGAGCGGGGTGTTGAAGGAAAAATCAAGGCGATTGGCTATGTGCGGGAACATAAAATTCCTTTCTTCGGAATCTGCCTCGGCCTGCAGTGCGCGATCATCGAATTTGCCCGGAATGTCTGCGGCATGAGAGGAGCCAACAGCACCGAATTCCGGAAGACCAAATACAACGTGATCGATCTGATGTTCGATCAGCGGGGAGTGAAGAACCTCGGCGGCACGATGAGACTGGGTGCGTACCCCTGCATCGTCCAGAAAAAAACGAAGGCCCATCTCGCCTACAAGAAAGAGCTGATCTACGAACGTCATCGCCACCGGTACGAGGTGAACAATAAATTTCGCAAAAAACTTGCAGAGTCCGGCATGGTGTTCAGCGGTCTGTCGCCGGACAGTTCACTCGTCGAAATTATCGAACTCCCGTCACATCCCTGGTTCGTCGCCGGGCAATTCCACCCAGAACTCAAGTCCCGCCTCCTCAATCCGCATCCGCTTTTCAGGGATTTTGTGAAAGCAGCAGTAAAGCACGAGAAAGATAAGGCTGCATCAAAGTAAGTATCGGCATATTGTGCA
>CAYYHS010000315.1:0-3988 GCA_964471785.1 uncultured Chitinophagaceae bacterium | reverse complement strand
TATTTCTTCAACCCCCACAGTTTTGTCGTTACCCGCTCTAATTCTTGACTTATCAGCGAAGGATCCAGAGTCTTCTCCGGTTCATTCTCAAATACTCCGTACGGAATTTTGATCCCCTTCACCGTGATGAAGTTCGGATCCTTTTTCTCCAGTTTGTTCCAATCGTTCGTTTTGTAATAGTACTCCATCTTCTCGTCCGGCAGGGAGTGGTAGAGGATTGAGTCTTCCTGTCCCTTTCGAGCACGGCGGTGATTTTTTCTTACCGATTCTTCAAACGATACACGAATATACATCAACGCCGCGCGCTGCAGAATATCCTCGTGCAGGTATGTCAGCGCTTCATGGATTCCGTTTTTTCCTCCGCGGGCGAATTCGATCAGGGTCGTCATCTTCTCATGATAGGCGGGATTGCGGGCAAGCTTCTTGCGATATTCGAGGCTGATGCGCTCGATGTAAAGGTTCCATATGAATTCATCCTTGAACCAGTATTTCTTGTCGGTCCACTTGCGCGTTTTGCCATGTCTTGATAAGATGTCATCGGCCTCGAAGGTCTCCCACACATAGACGAAATCGTCCAGTTCCTCGAATTCGCCGATATGAAATTTCTCACTACGCTGCCTCGAATCGGTTTTCTTTAAGAAGTCGATGACCTCGGATTTACCGGCCGCAGGGCGTCCGGTGATGATAAGAATGGGAAAATGTTTACCGTTCATGGAATATCCTTTCCTGGAGGTTACTGAATTAACTCATGCGATCGAAAGGGATCATTGTTGGTCCACATTCAAGCCCCGGTCTGCATGTGGCTCCGATGGAGTTCATAGTTCGTATCCCCTGTCTGTTCTACATTCATCTCGCCCCTGTGGGGCCGTCCAACTTCAACGGAGGTCCGGGACGCCGTTATGTGCGGCCTCGCTATCGTTGATCAACACGAAAAAATATAAACCCCGAGAGAGCAACATAGTTCTTAACGACCGCAACCACTCACTTCACTTCTCTTATCCTGTTTTCGACTTTCGAGTCAACAACCTTCTCGTTCCGCACCTTATTTTCAATTGTCTCGAACACCGTTTGCTGCAGATATGTCGGATGGAGGATCTCCATGCCGAGGTAGTGCTTCGCTTCTCCGACAAAATAGTCGCTTGCCGCGGCGATGTAGCTTCCTTTATCGTCGAACGGCTTGCCGTTGATCACAAGCTTCAGGATCTGGACCTTCCCCTCGGCGTTTCGATTCCACTCACACTGAATGCCTGAGGTCTGGATTTTGAGATTTTGTTCGATGTAGTTGAGGACAATTGTTTTTAATTCAACACCGGTGAGAGGAAACACTGTAAGAATATTTCTGAAAGGAAGAATTTCAAAAATATCTTTTTTTGAAATCGGGCCGGAGCTTAAGTTCTTCCGGATGCCGAAGTCGTTCATGAACCCAACGTCGGCATGGGCAGCTTCGCGCTGGGCGTCCGAGATAAAATTGCCGATTCCCGATTCTCCGTTGTCGTTACGAACCCAATCTTCTTTGAGCGTGCCGATTTGCTGGCTATAATCTATTTCAATTCCATGCTGTACGGAATCGATGAAATTCGAAAGACGGGTCTTCGGCCTCGTGCCGTTGTACCACAATTGAAGCAAAGAGCCGTTGTAACTCACTACCTTCTTATTCTCGACCGACAGGTTCAGGACTCCTAAGTATTCGGCGGCTGTGCCGGCCTGCACGATGACGACTCCATTGACGAGTTTCGGTGCCTTAAGCCGCGTGTGGGAATGTCCGCCGACGATCACATTCAGGCCAGTCACTTTTGTCGCCAGAAGAGAATCGTCTTCGACACCTTCGTGGGTCAAAGCAATAATAAGATCGGTTTTCGGAAGCAACTCGTCGATAAATTTCTGCGCCGTGGCGGACGGCGAAAGAACTTTGATGCCGGCGAGGTTGGTCTGATTCACCAAGCCATACAGTTGCTGCGACATAATGCCGATAATACCAATGTTCACTCCATTCTTTTCGATGATGACATATGGCTTATTGTTGAGGGGATACCCATTGTTGTCATTGACCACGTTGGCTGACACGGTAGGGAACTGTGCGATCTTGGTCAGCTGGAGTAGGTTCTTTTGTCCAAGGTCGAAGTCGTGGTTGCCAAAGGACCAGGCTTCGTAGCCGATCATATTCATCATTTCAAACAGAGCTCCGCCCAATGCGCCGCGGTAAGAATACTCGGTAATCGGATTCCCGGTCATGACGTCCCCCGCGTCGAGGAGGAGAGTAGCGTTATTGATATGGCGAATGCTGTCGATCGCAAAAGATAACTCATTGAACCCTCCTGCCATCGGCTTTGGCGTCGTCTTTATCCATGTCGCTTCGTGAGGGATAAAATTTGCATGGAGATCATTCGTATGAAGGATTGTGATTGTTTTCGGCTGAGAAAAAAGGGAAACGCTGATGAGTAGCGAACAACCGACTGCAATGAGCAAAGATTTCAAGGGGGACAAGCGCATGGGGAGTCCTACGTTAATTGTGAATTGATCTATGTTGAACATCTAACCGCAAAGTCGCAAAAAGAGCTAAGATTACGTTGGCAAGCAATATTTCAAAAATTCTTAGGAGTCCTTAGCGTCTTCGCGGTTATCTTTTAACATATCGGTAATACAAGAAGATACACAAAAAAAAGATTCTTCGGAATAGGCTATCTATCCTATCAACTTTGTCGTATCTTTATACTATCAGGCAGGGAAACTAACAGACCATGCTCAATATCCGCCGCTTTTTTCTCTCATCGGTACTCGCCACCGCTTTTCTCTCGCTCCCCGTGCATGCGCTCGAGCCTCCGCGATTGGTAGTATTTGTTTCCGTAGATCAGATGCGTGAGGATTACTTCGAGCGTTTCTCACCGTACTTTACCGGGGGGTTGAAGAGACTCTACGCCGAAGGGACATTTTTCTCGAACGCCAATCTCAACTATGCTTCAAGTGTCACATGTCTCGGACATGCGTCCCTCAGCACCGGCGCCTACCCGATGACAAGCGGCATCCTCGAAAATGAATGGATTAATCCGGTTACCAGGAAGTCGGTCTACTGCGTGGAGGATACCACAGCGCATGAAGTGGACGGCGAGGGGGGCGGATCGTCTCCCGACAACCTTCTTGTTACGGCTATCGGTGATTGGCTGAAGGGTTCATCTCCTCACTCCAAAGTGATCGCCGTCTCGGGCAAGGATCGAGCGGCCATCCTGATGGGAGGGAGGCATCCTGACTACGCCTTTTGGTACAGCCGGAAGAACGGTCATATGGTAACGTCGGACTATTACACAATGCATCTTCCGGAGTGGGTGAAAGAATTCAATGACTCGAGATGGATAGAGAATCATGTTCCGGCAGCGTGGACGAAATTATTGCCCGACAGCGTCTATCTGAAGGAAGGTCCGGATGATTTTGCGTATGAGGCAAAATGGGATTCCTCTTCTTCATTCCCTCATCGCTTCGCTCCCGCAAAGAAGGCAGGCCAAATTTTGACATCGCCGTATGCAGATCTTCTTGTGCTGGACTTTGCCCGCGAGGCTATCCGGAATGAGAAGCTTGGTCTTCGAGGTGTTCCGGATATCTTGTGCGTGAGCCTCTCGGATTGCGATTACGTCGGTCATGCCTTCGGACCGAACAGCCACGAGATCATGGATTTGTTGTTCCGCCTCGATGCAGGTCTCGGTTCATTCCTCTCCTTCGTGGATTCTACAGTCGGAAAGTCGAATGTTCTTGTCGTGTTGAGTGCGGATCACGGTGTCATGCCTCTTCCGGAATTCCTCGTTCAATACCGTCACCAGGAGTCACACCGCGTTCTCTATCAATCCCAATTGAAACCGCAGCTCGATTCAATCGATCGAGCAATCCGAACCGAGTGGGGGATGAACAAATCGATATTTGAAGAGCGAGGATTCCTGAATTATCGCGAGGCTCTCGGGGCCGGCAGAGACAGTCTTCAGTTCGAGCGACGGGTTGGCGA
>CAYYHS010000314.1:0-4003 GCA_964471785.1 uncultured Chitinophagaceae bacterium | reverse complement strand
GAATTCTATTCTCTCACGGCCAGGCGTACGAATAGACAAAGATACGGTTGGGGCAAAGACCTCATCGATAGACCTTACCTCGAATATTTCCGTCAACAAGGATTCCAAGCTCAGGATACTCATCGATCCCGTTGCGGGTGATTCACTCGTGATCCAGGGCGAAGCGACGTTGAGCTTTACGATTGACCCGAGCGGGAAGCTCACTCTCACCGGTCGCTATGAAATTGTGAATGGATCGTATGATATTTCTTTCGGGGATTTCATCAAAAAAGAGTTCGCCATACAGAAGGGAAGTAGTCTTACGTGGTACGGTTTACCTTCTGAAGCCGACGTCGATATCACTGCAATGTACACGGTGAAAGCCTCGGCGCTCGACCTCATTCAGGATCAGCTCGCTGGTATAAGCCAGGAAGAACGGAACAAATACAAACAGGAGCTTCCCATTCAGGTGTACCTCATCATGAAAGGAAAACTCACGAGGCCGGAAATTCACTTTAAACTCGACCTTCCGCCGGATCAGCAGGGGGCGCTGAACGGAACAGTGTATGCGAAACTTTCAGAATTGAATAGCCAGGAATCGGAACTCAATAAACAGGTTTTTGCCCTTCTTGTGCTGGGCAGGTTCATCCAGGAGAACCCGCTCGCCTCTGCGGGAGGCAACGATGGGATTTCTGATTTCGCCCGAACGAGCGTCAGTCAACTCCTCTCTACGCAGCTGAACCGTTTGTCCGAACAATATCTCGCAGGCGCAAACCTCAATGTGGGATTAGATTCGTACCAAGACTATTCTACGGGGAACGCCGAAGGGCGCACCCAATTGAAACTGGCGCTCTCGAAACAACTCTTCGATGAACGTGTGACAGTTCAGGTGGGAGGAGATGTGGACCTTGAAGGAAGGCGGAGTCAGGAAAACTCGCTCAACAATTTTGCCGGAGACCTCAAAGTCTTGTACAAATTGAGCGAGGATGGCCGATGGCAGTCGCAGGTCACCCGGCAAAATACTTATGAGGGAGCGATTGATGGCGATATCACGAAAACAGGCGTGGGCGTCGTCTTCACAATCGATTTCGACAAACTGTATGGCATCACCTTGAAGCCGCTTCCTGATAAGAAAGCGAAATAAATGCGATTAGGTTCATCCCTGACTCAGGCCTTCATTTACCTTCTTGTCGCCGGCGTGCTCGTTGCCTATGCCATGGGATGCAGCAATACATCGTATCTGGCTAAAGGAGAGAAGCTGTATACGGGAGCTGACATCAGTATTGAAACAAAGGAGTCGATCCCGGACAAAGGGGATTTGCAGAGCGACTTGAACCTCCTTGCTAAACCGGAGCCGAACGGAAAGTTTCTCGGACTGGTCCGCCTTAAGTTATGGTTGTACAATGTCGGGATTTTCAAGAAAAGCCTGGGGGAGCCGCCTGTCTTGCTGCAATCTGTCGTCCCCGATCGGATTGTCGAGAGGATGCGCACCTACCTGGAAAGCAAAGGATATTTCTGGACTGACGTACGCTATACGATACGGGATGAAGGAAGTACTGCCGACATTCAATACAGTGTAGATATTCGATCACCATACAAAATCAACGGCATTACCGTGAAGGGGGATAGCTCGATGCTGGTTGAGGCAATTCGGTCCACCATGGGAAAAACAATCCTCGCGGCGGGCAATCAATACGATGTCGGTAAATTGAAAGAGGAGAGGGATAGGATCGACGCGGCGCTCAAAGAGAAAGGGTATTTCTATTTCTCTCCAGACTTTATCGTGTTTCAGGCCGACACGACCGCCGGGAATAAGACGATTGATCTTTCCCTTCAGGTTAAAAAGGACATTCCAGCCGAAGCGACGCGAGTCTATTCAATAGGCAACATCTATATCTACTCCGACTATTCGTTGAGCCGAGACAGTGTGGCAATACCCGCGGGCGACACCCTCAGCGTTGGGGGATGTTACTATATTGACCTTGATAAAAAGTTCAAACCGCAGGCCATCATCCGTTCTGTTTTCTTCAAGAGAGGAGTCGTCTACAGCAGGAAGAATCATGATCTGACATTGAACAGACTCATGAACCTGGGTGTGTTCAAGTTTGCCAACATCCGGTTTATTGAAAGAGACTCCGCAGGGGTTCCGTACTTGGAGCCCCATATTTACCTGACCCCACTCCCTTCGAAAACTCTTCGCTTTGAGCTGGATGGTGTTTCTCAATCCAACAACCTCGCCGGCCCCGTTCTTAAATCCAGCCTCCGGAACAGGAATTTATTCGGAGGGGCTGAACTCTTTACGCTTACTTTTGAAGCCGGGGTCGCGGTCCCTGTTGGCGGAGGACAATCCGGAGGGAATTCGTATGAGTTTGGCAGCCGCGGAGAGTTAGACCTTCCGAAATTTGTCATTCCGTTCGGCCTCGAAAACGACTCCAGCCTCTTTGTACCAAAGACGCGCATCGGGCTTGGGGTGAGTTTGCTGCACCGATTGTTATACTATCAGCTCTTCTCGGTGGATGCTTCGTTCTCCTACATCTGGAAACAGTCTGTGAACACTGAACAGAGTTTTAGTCCGCTCTCGATTACGTTTGCGCATTTGACGAACAGAACGCAGACCTTTGACAACTTGCTGAGTTCCAATCCATTCCTGAAAAACAGCTTTAATGAGCAGTTCATCATCGGGCAGAACTATTCCTACACGTACAATAACCAGCTTGAAAAGGAGCGCAAGAACCACCTCTACTTCAAGGGGAGCATAGATCTCTCGGGGAACCTGGTAGCGCTGGGGCAGTCGCTCTTCACGAAACATGCAGCGACACCCGAGACTCCTTATGCATTGTTCGGAACTCCGTACTCAGAGTATTACAAGTTCGATATCGACTTGCGAAAATACTTCAATGCCAATGATCAAGGAGCATCATTCGCCAACAGGCTGATTGTTGGAATAGGATTTCCGTATGGAAATTCCACGTCGCTCCCCTACGTGAGACAATTTTATATCGGAGGAAGCAATAGTGTGAGAGCTTTCGTTGCAGGCGGTCTCGGCCCCGGTTCGTACAAAATACCGGACACTGTTGCCGCAAATTCCTTCATCGACCAGGCGGGGGACATCAAGCTTGAGGCGAACAGCGAGTATCGTTTCCCCCTCGTCAGTGTTCTTAAAGGCGCAGTGTTTGTCGATGCCGGCAACATTTGGCTCATGCGTGCCGACTCCAGCCGTCCCGGCAGTCAATTCTCCTCCAGCAGATTTCTCAACGAAATTGCGGTCGGGACAGGTTTCGGCTTGCGTGTCGATCTTTCATTCTTCATCCTTCGAGCGGACCTGGCATTCCCGCTGCGTGTTCCGTCCCTCCCCAGCGGCAACCGTTGGGTCGTCAGCAATATTAACGTTGGCTCTGCGTCCTGGAGAAAAAACAACCTTGTATTGAATATTGCCATCGGATATCCATTTTGAGATGGCCGTTTGAGATGGATGCAGCCGGCTCCAATAGCGCGTCGACGCCGGATGCCTGATCATTGGCCTTCAGATCCTCCATGGTGAGGATGGTTCGAATCCGGCTCCCTCCCTTCACTTTCAAAACTCTTACGAGTTCGTAGAGGATTAACTCCTCTTTCATCCCTTCGGTCGATTCCAATCGGCAAGCTCAATTCGTATATAGTAGTGAAGCGGGAACTGTCAGTAACTGCCCTCCGTGGGAGAATGAATTGCTGCGCTTCATTCCAGGACGTTCCGCCGAATTATGTGTGTATCACACAAGCAGCTTCTTCAACAGCAGCGCAATGATCGACCATCTTAGAAAAGAGAGCCCAAGTGAAAACTCCCCAACCCGACACGATACCATTGACACCGCCGCTCATATCCGCGAAGGAGTTGCAACGCCGCGACGAGAGCAGCAGGGCCGAAGCTATGACTGAGGTTCGCCCCCAAGAAGCTGTCCTCAAGGCGGGTGCCTTGCAGAACGCAATTCTCAACAGTGCTAACTTTTCAAGTATTGCCACTGATGAGAGGGGAGTTATTCAGATT
>CAYYHS010000313.1:0-4004 GCA_964471785.1 uncultured Chitinophagaceae bacterium | reverse complement strand
GGAGAATGATGGAATTCCGGGTGGCGATTACAAGATTACAGGATTACGAGATTGCAGGATTGCAAGAAGCGTTCTTGAATAATCGTACCAACAATGTTGTAATCTTGCAATCTTGCAATGATGCATTCTACATCACACTGCCACTTCAAACTTAATCGGCTCATCACACTCGTAACCGACGAGAGAGATGTCCTCGTATTGGAGCTCATCGAGCGGCTTTTTTGCGATAAGAAGTTTGGGGCGCCGCTTCGGGGTCCGCTTCAACTGTTCTTTTAGCCCGGCAATGTGATTGACGTAAATATGAGCGTCGACGATCGTGTGGCTAAAATATCCAACTTCGAGGTTAACCTCCTGCGCAATCGCCTGAGTAAGAAGCGAGTAGGCCGCAATATTGAACGGGATGCCAAGCGCAATATCGCCGGAGCGTTGCGTAAGATGGCAATTGAGTTTGCGCCCTTGCACATTGAACACGAATGTGTAATGACACGGGGGCAATTTACTGTGCAGCGCATTCCCCGGCTCCCATGCACTGACGACCATCCGCCGTGATGTCGGGTTGGTCTTCAGAAGGTTAATGACTTCGGCGATTTGGTCAATTTCCTTGATTTCGTACTTGCCGGTCGCCGGATTTATCTGCGCACTGGGGAAACGTCTCCAGAACCGTCCGTAGGCCGTCTCGAGATTTCCGTTGCCGTCTGCCCAGGCGTCCCAGATTTTCGTCTTCTTCTGCAGGTTTCGAATATGGTCTTCACCGGAGAGATACCAGAGCACTTCGTAGAACAAAGATTTCGTTTGCATCCGCTTCGTCGTCAGGAGCGGATACCCTTCGCTCAGATCGATCGTGTAGTGCTCGGCAAAACATGAGAGTGTGTCGACGCCGGTCCGGTTTTGTTTCAATAATCCTTTTGAGAGGACTCGCTCTACTAAGTCGAGGTATTCTCTCATCGCTTCTCCGTTGTGAATTCATTGGGGTGGTTGAACAATCATAAATACTTTCATACTGAAAATCAAGCGCGGTACCGATGCAGTCGTTCAAAGAGCACCCTGCCGGAAGGAGCGTAATTTGCCCTTTCAAACTTTTTGCACTATCTTCCCCGAAGGCAGAGTACCCTGGCTTACTTCAATGCTCTAGATCCCGAAACATGGGATCCTAACTCACAACGCATCCAACCGTTCCCTAAACGTATGTCCTCCATGTCGCAGCAAGAGAAACTTGTTCGATCGTTGCAGATCAGTTGGCGAAAAGAAAAATCAGGAGCAGAAACGTACCGGACGCTCGCGGGACGAGAACGGGATGAGAAACAGAAAGCGATCCTGTTGAAACTGGCCGAGGCCGAAGAACAGCACGCACTGAAATGGGAAGCCCGGTTAAAAGAACTCGGTGCGGCCCCCACAAAAAAAGTTGACTCCGGATTCGAGAAAATGAAACGCTGGATCCTGGTCCGTACCGGAACGTCGAACGCCGTTCAGCGCCTTGAGGAGCAAGAGGATCGAGATACCGACCGCTATGAAGCTGAGGCCATCCTCGTCCAAAGTCCTGAAGATAGCTCAGCGATGAATGAAATCAAGATCGAGGAAAAAGTCCATGCCAAGGTCCTTCATTCGATGACAGGGGATGACCAGCCTCAGGCAAAACTGGAAGCTATCTTCAAAAAAGAAAAGTGGCATGCCGGACATTCCGGGGGTTGGATCGGTCAGGCGGTGTACGGTGCCAACGATGGCCTTGGAGCAGTATTCGGGATCGTGACAGGAATGGCCGGCTACTCGGGTGGAGGATATGTCGTGTGGGTCGCCGGCGTTGCCGGTACTCTTGCGAGCGCACTCTCGATGGGTTCCGGCGCCTACCTTGCCCGAAAATCGGAGCGCGAAGTCTACGAAGCAGAGCTGGACCGGGAGCGTCGAGAGATTGAACAGAATCCGGAAGAGGAGAAGCAGGAGCTCGAACTTTTTTATCAACTCAAGGGTTTTACGACTGAAGAATCGGCAATGATGGCCGATCGTTTAATGCAAAACCCGGAGCAGTTCCTAAAAACTTTGGCCCACGAGGAACTAGGGTTGTCGTCGACCTCCTTTCCCAACCCTGTGAAGGAAGCCCTTTCCGCATCCGCTGCGACCGCCGCCGGAGGAATTATTCCGGTGCTCCCCTTTCTATTTTTCACTGGCACTTTTGCGATTATCCTTAGTCTTATTATCAGCACAGCAGCCCACTTCCTGGTCGGAGTGTTGAAAACAATTGTCACAGGCCGGAGCTGGTGGAGAAGCGGACTCGAGATGACTCTGGTTGGATTGCTCACCGCTTCAATCGCCTACGGTGTCGGCGTGCTGTTGAGTCCGGGTGGACATCCGTCACCCTGAAGAGTGAAAAAGGACTTTGTTATTTTCCAAACGGATGGCGCTTCGCATGTGGAGATGGTGTTGCCCGATCAGTTAAATCCATTTAGTTTTTCACGCTGGACGGTCGCATGAATCACGGCGATGATTCGGTTATCGTCGATGCTGTGCGTACTCCCATCGGGAAATATCGTGGAATGCTCAAAGACATCCGCGTAGATGACCTGAGCGCTCTGGTGATGCGTGCGTTGGTCGATCGGAACAACTTAGATCCTTCATCTATCGATGATGTATTTTGGGGATGTGCAAATCAAGCCGGCGAAGACAACCGAAACCTGGCGCGTATGGCTTTGTTGCTGGCCCGATTTCCGTATTCGGTTCCCGGTTCGACCGTCAATCGTCTCTGCGGTTCGTCGCTCGAAGCTCTCATCCAAGCTGCGCGTGCTATCTGGTCCGGGGACGCCGATGTGATTATCGCCGGGGGAGCAGAGAGCATGACGCGCGCGCCGTTCACGATAGCTAAGAACATGTCTGGGAGGATGCTCTATGGAAATTTGACTGCCTATGATACCTCTCTCGGATGGAGGTTCCCGAATCCCGAAATGATGAAAATGTTTCCGCTCGAATCGATGGGCGAGACCGCAGAAAATGTGGCAGCTCAATTTGGAATTAGCAGGGCCGACCAGGATGAATTCGCACTAGCGAGTCACAAGAAAGCGGTCAACGCCCGCTCGAAATTCGCCGAAGAAATCTTCCCACTCGAAATAGAGACAAAGAATGCCGCGGTGACCCTCGCTCTCGACGAAGGGCCGCGGGAAGACACTTCACTGGAAAAGCTTGCTGGATTGAAACCGGCCTTCCGTGATAAAGGTACTGTGACTGCCGGAAATTCTTCTTCGTTGAATGATGGCGCAGCCGGGTTTCTCGTGATGTCTGCCATGAGGGCAAAGAGTCTCAGGATAAGACCTCTCGTCCGGGTCATTTCTACTGGAGTGGCAGGAGTCGATCCGCGATACATGGGATTAGGTCCTATTCCGGCCGCGCGAATTGCGCTTGACAAAGCGGGACTAAAGATCAAAGATCTTGATCTGGTGGAATTGAATGAAGCATTCGCCGCTCAATCCCTGGCCGTTATCCGCGAGTTGAAGCTAATCCCGGAGACGGTCAACGTTAACGGAGGTGCAATTGCCCTTGGCCATCCCCTCGGATGCAGCGGCGCGCGCATCATGACCACCCTCGTCCATGAAATGCGCCGCCGAGAAGTCCGTTACGGCCTCGCAACAATGTGCATAGGCGTGGGACAGGGGATTGCGGTTGTTGTTGAACGAGTTAAATAGGAAGGGAAAAAGGGAAGGGGGAAAAGGGATGAAAGAAAAAATTGAAGCGTTGCGGCTTCGGACCAAATCGTTCGCTCTGCGGATAATCAAACTTTACTCGTCTCTTCCACAGAACACAGTTGGGCAAATAATCGGGAAACAGTTGCTTCGGTCGGGAACTTCAGTCGGGGCAAATTATCGAGAAGCCTGTCGAGCTCGATCAAATGCAGAATTTACTTCTAAGATTAGTTTATGCTTGGGTGAACTTGACGAAACCTTGTATTGGCTGGAACTGATTATGGAGGCACATATCTTTCCGGCTATGAAACTCAAGCTTCTCGTCGACGAGTGCACACA
>CAYYHS010000312.1:0-4005 GCA_964471785.1 uncultured Chitinophagaceae bacterium | reverse complement strand
CATGAGCTCACATCAATGGGAATAAGAGTCAATGCTGAGACCCTCAAAATGCAACTTGAGATTTCTGGCCAGCTCGACTTCCTTAAACAGGCGTACCATCAGGGTATTGTCTCTAATGAACTCCCACTGAGCATCGGCGGAGGCATCGGTCAATCGCGCACATACATGCTTCTGCTGAAAAAGGCTCATCTCGGCGAAGTGAGCGTAACCGTGTGGCCAAAGATCCTTAAAGAGATGTGCGCCAAGAAGAATATTTATGTGCTGTAGTTGTTCCACACTCCATTCCTCTGTTTGACGAATGCCCGACTTAAACCGAGTCGGGCATTTTTATTCTTGATTCTCCATCCGATTACTACTACCTTTTCGCATATGGACCGTCCGGAATTGGTGAAACGCCGGAGCGGCCTTGAGGAAATGAGACATCCAGATACGAAAGGTGGAAGAGATTCCGGTAATTCCCTGAAAAATCCTATCTCATTGAAGATCATGGAAAAGACTTTAAAACCTCCTTATCTAAAAAAAGTAGGCCAGCGTGGTGACATTAGCATCTGGACGGTCGATGGCACGTACGTGCGCACGCATTTGGATGAGGAGTTCACTAATTATGGTCAGCACTACGCTTTCAAGTGCATACCGGAGAAAGAGTTTTGGCTTGATAAGCAAGCAGGGAACAACGAACAGCGATTCTTTGTCGACCATCTTCTGATAGAACACCGGCTTATGGCAAATGGTGTTCCGTACGACGATGCTTTGGAAGCCGCCGACAAGGCTGAAATGGCTGAAAGAAAGAAATCAGGCGACCTCCGAAAGCTGGCAAAGGATGGGGATCTCCCGGATTCTAAAAAGGTCCATATCCGGCTCTGGAAGAAGCTCGAGTCGGGTTTGAGCGTCTGGATTGTCAACGGGCGACTTGTAAGAAGTGGGTTCGACGATGACTTCACCGAAGGCGGACACGACTACGTATATGAATTTGTACCACGGAATGAAGTCTGGATTGATAACGATCTCGAAGAATCGGAACGGCCGTACGTCCTTCTGCATGAATTGCACGAGCGGAATTTGATGGCAAAGGGATGGACCTACAGCAAAGCACATGAAGATTCAAGCAAGCTTGAGTATCATTACAGGCATCATCCTAATGAATTACATGCGGCGTTGGCTGAGGAGGGGTGGGAATAACGAAATATCTTTTGATCTGATATCGGTTCTTAAAAAAAATCCCTGCTGTCGAGAGACAGGAGGGATTTTTCGTGTATCGTATCTCTGGGATGTAGGGCGACAAGCCTTGACCTGCACCCGTCTTATCAGTTCATTCCAAGATCTTCCGGTGCTAATGCCGCTTCCAATAATAAATTTTGTATTGGAGGCAAGAGTCACCCTGAGCGACGCCCTGACAGTGTGCCGCGTTACGGCATCCCGTACAGCGGGACTTCGATTCGTCCGGATGAAAAACAGCGGGACTCGCTCAGCAAGACTGTCAGGGCGGAGTCGAAGTGTCTAATGATAAAGAAATACAAGAAGATTTTTGAGAAACGGCACTAGATTATTCCCATGATTTGCCGAATCGCGGCCACTTCTGCTATGGCCCCATGCTGTGTGCAGACAAAACCGGCCAACCGGGTTGCATTTTCATGAATCGTTCGGAGAGGCAACTCTTCCAATAATCCGACCGTCAGAGCAGCCGTGAATGCGTCACCCGCACCGACGGTATCGACAACTGCAACCTTCGGCGCATCCATGAAGGAATCACGGACCGGAGATACCAATCGGCTCCCTTTTTCACCCAGCGTGAGGGCGACAAGCTTCAAGTCGTAATCGCGAATCATCCTCTGCAAGATTTCGGAATCCGATCCCTCCATCGACAGAATTCCCGCGATCACGGGAAATTCCCGTTCGTTAAGTTTCAACACGTCACATCGCCGGAGGCTTTCCAGAATAATCTCTTTGCTGTAATATGACTGCCTCAAATTGACGTCGAAAATGCAAAGGGAGTTGGTTGGAACAAGGGCCAGGAAATCATGTATGCTTTTCCGCGAAGTTGCCGATCTCTGGGCGAGTGTACCGAAGCACACTGCATCGGAAACCGCCGCAAGATTTCTCGCACTCTCCGTGAGGAGGATGTTATCCCAAGCCACATCTTCATGAATAACAAAGGAGGGAACTCCGGCGTCGTCGACGTGAACAGAGACAGTGCCTGTCGGATACTTCGCTTCGACCGCAATATACTCGGGATCAAGGCCGACCCGTCGGACGTGCTCAAGAATCTCTTTGCCGGAAGGATCATTCCTCACGGCGCTGACAACGCAACCCTTGGCACCGAGTGCCATCGCGTTGTACGCAAAATTTGCGGGCGCTCCTCCGAGCTGCTTCCCCTCGGGAAGAAGATCCCACAAAATTTCACCAATCCCTATAACGACGGGCTCTTTCATTCAGGCACTTCAATGATGCTCAATTGTAAGTCTGCAAAACATCAGGGTAACCAAGCGACTGCAGTGTTCTCTTCAATCCGTCGATGTTCATTCTAAGCCCCACTTCGGCATCCGGGTCGGTATCCTCATTAATGATTCCGATGGTTCCGAGGTAACTGCTTTCAGCAATGACGCGTATCATCTTTTTCTCGCTGTCTCCTTGCCCAACCGGAACGACTTTACCGGGAGGGCCTTTCTTCAGTCCCGCGATATTCAGAGCGATGAGGTGCGGGAGTATCTTCGGAAAGAATTCAGCAAAGCGGCCTGTCTGATCTTCTGCATGATTGAAATTATAGACGATGCCTACATTCTGCATATTGACACAGCGTAAAATCGCCAATTCGTTTTCAGGTTCACCAAACCACCCATTGTGATTGTACAGCCCAACGGTGCAACCGATCTTTGCGGCATCCTCTGCCAGGGCGCGCACCATATCGCCGACGGCAATTACCTTTTCTTCCTGGGTCAGGTTTTTCAAACTGTCAGACGATGATCCGTACGACCACCATAGTTGCGTCTTTATGTGATGACGTTTCAGAACTGCAAGGATTTCAGGGTAGTGTTTGTCTTTCACCGGATCGGGCCCGTAGGGCATCCAGAACGCCTGCAATTCGATATGGTGTCTCAATAAAGCATTCATTTCGTCGTCAAAACTGGGGACATGCTCTTCACGCCAATCAAAGGCAAACTTCGTAATCCCTAGCCTCTCCAGCATTTTGGCACGTTCTTCAGGGCCTCTCTTTTTAACATCAAAAGGAACAATGCACCAGGCAACCAGGTTCTTGTTTGCGAAGACTTCTCCGGCCGCGGGTGAAGGGTGAGTGCCGGATTGATCAAAAAGAAGGACTGCAAGCGGCAACAAGCAGAGGAGAGAAAGATACGTCATCATAACATTGCGCCTCGAATCGTTGGCTCAGAGTGCGACCGTTCTCAGATTATTCGCGGTTCGCCTGATACGCGTTCATCCCAACCGTGGCTATTTCAAAATCTTGTTCGCCGGTTGCGCCGCTGAAAACAGTTAAGATAAATCCGGAATCAGTCTTTTCTATCATACCTCCTTCGTATCCAAATTCTCCCTGGTACGCCGGCCTTACTTTGCTGCCGCTGTTTATTTTGGTGTCAGCCATTTCTGCGGCTTTCGAATAAGCAATCCCGATGAAGTTGTATCCCGGATATGATTCCTTCTCAGGATGTTCCGGAATCTTTTTCATGGCGCTCACCGCCTTCATTTGAGAGACCCATGAGGAACCCGCATTGTCCATACTTGCAACGACGATCACTCCTTTCACACCGAGTTTTATTGCATGATGCTCCATCTCGAGAATTATCTTGGATGCAACAGATTGAAAATCTTTCATATCGTCTCCTCGTGTAACTGCTGTTCTTGATTTTAATATGGATTACGTCAGAGTTTGACAGGCCCGTCTATTAAAGATATACGACTGCGGAATGGAGCACGTTGTATTAATTGTGATGATTCGATGGCGGTCAGAATCATTTACTTACAACCACAATATCCGCATCGTAGGTCAATCCA
>CAYYHS010000311.1:3595-4006 GCA_964471785.1 uncultured Chitinophagaceae bacterium | reverse complement strand
CAGAAGAGAGAAACAATGATCTTTCATTTGTGGAACCGTGATGGATTTTTCTGCTGAGACAATCTTATGAGGGCAATGAGGATTATTCGATGGCATCAAGGATTACCGCGGTAGTACTAAACTGGAATGGCTTCGCCGATACCGAGAATTGTGTAAGGTCTCTGCAACGAGTTGCATCGCCGCACTTCGACATTATTATTGTCGACAATGGATCGACAGACGGCAGTGCGGAATTATTGGCAACAGCTTTTCCGGAGGTTTCGTTGATCCGTCGCGGCTCCAATGGCGGTTACGCGGCCGGAAATAACGAGGGCATTCGCCGCGCTATGGCAAACGGTGCCGACCACGTTCTTATCATAAACAACGACGTTATTGTTGAACCGGATTTTCTCTCACCGTTGCTTCGGATCC
>CAYYHS010000311.1:0-3585 GCA_964471785.1 uncultured Chitinophagaceae bacterium | reverse complement strand
GGAAGAGCGGCCAAACGTCGGCATTGCAACATGCAAAGCTTTTTTCCTTCGAGAAACGAAAGAAGTTTATTGCACTGCCGGGAGGTTCAGCAGGTTTCGTTGTTCAGGTGCCCCGCTTCCCAAAGCGCTTACCAATCGTGCATTGGACGTAAGCTACATTTCCGGATGTCTCTTACTCATCCGAAGAGATGTTTTCGATAAGGTGGGTCTTCTTGACGAGAAATTCTTCATGTATTGTGAAGACATGGAGTTTTCCAATCGCGTTAGAAAATCATATATCCTGGCATACACTCCTATCGGAGTTGTTTATCACAAAAGCGGCGGAGGCGAGGGGTGGAAGAATTTTACCGAGTTTTATCTCTACTACACTACCCGGAACCGTTTCCTGGCATTTCAAAACAGTCACTGGGTCTATCGCGTCTATGTTTTTGTCTTCAGCGTTATTCTAGCAACGGCCAAATCGTTCATGATCTTGTTTTACTTTGTGAGGGGAGCGCGCGGCCGAAATTTTGGAAGCCGGATAGAGGCGGTTTGGAAAGGGATCATCCACGGTTGCCAGGGCGTCACCGGCCAGATCTCCTTCTGACGCATTCAAGACTGATTGTGCACGACCGGTAGTCAATTTTAATCGTAAGGAGTGTTATGGGTGTGTTCCGAAAAAGAGAGAGTCATGTTTATTTGTCTGGTCTTTCCCATCGTCATAAGATCGAGGAAGAATTTCACGACATTAAAGCCCGCGAGGGCGTCCACGATTTTTATGAGTACGGTGCGCTCTCGCTCGCCGATTCGTTTCTCTGGTCGTCGCTGGGTGATTTACGTGGGAAACGCTTGTTGGAGATCGGCTGCGGTGATGGCGAGGGAACTCTTCGCTTTGCGAGAGCTGGTGCACTCGTTACGGGCATTGACATCTCGGGAGGGATGGTCGAACTAACGCGAAAGAAGGTAGACGACGCAGGTGTTGGGGAAAGAGTGATAACGATTCAGATGGGAGGGGAGGATTTGGATTTTCCGGAAGGACATTTCGATCTCGTCTATGGGCATTCCATTCTCCATCATCTCAACCTTGATGTGGCCGCTCCGCGAATCGCCCGGATTCTTAAGGTTGGCGGAATGGGAGCGTTCCTTGAACCGCTCAACTACAATCCTGTGTTGAATGCCTTTAGATACATGACGCCGCAAAGGAGGACGGCGACCGAACGGCCGTTAGAGTTTGTTCAAATAAAGGATATGGCAAAGCATTTCGACAGCTGGGAACACCGTGAATTTTATCTCTTTTCCCTGGTCGCATTTTTTTGGTATTATGTCATTAAAAGCAAACGTATTTTTCAACGTACGTTGGAAACACTTGCCGGTTTTGATCGGTTTGTGTTTACATCGATCCCGTACTTCCGTAAGTATGCCTGGGTCACCGTCGTTCAATACACTAAATGAAAATCCTATTTCTCACTTCCAGACTTCCGTTTCCACCTCACCGAGGTGACAAACTCAAGATCTATAACTTGATCAAGCAGCTCTCCCGGCGGGGACATGATATTTCCCTTATTTCATTTATCGCGTCGAAAAAGGAAGAAGAAAGCGTAGAACCATTGAAGGAATTTTGCACAGACGTCGACTTGATCCTGCTACGGCCTGTCAGTTCTTTTTTCAATTGCCTCCTCGGACTGTTTTCTCCCATCCCATTTCAGATATTGTATTTCAAATCCCCGTTAATGAGGAAATCGTTTTCAGCCAAAATTGCCGCGGTACAGTACGATCTCGTTCACGTTCATCTGATACGCATGGCGCAATACGCTGACGAAATGACCGAGCCCAAAAGAATACTCGATCTCACAGATGCTGGCTCTCTTTATCTGGAGCGCTTCCTGAAAAGTACCGGAAATCCTTTCAAGAAAATTTTCTTGCTGATCGAACTGGCCCGATTGAAACGGTACGAGCGGATTCTCGAAAAATTCGATACCTCGCTGGTATGCTCCGACGTCGACGCCGCCGTTCTTCAAACACGGGCACCTCACGCCAATATAAAACTGCTCTATAACGGAATTGACCTGGAGTATTTTTCCTCAACAGAGAGGCCGGTCCCGAGCGCCGGACGGATCATCTATACCGGTAACATGTCGTATTATCCTAATATTGACGGAGCCCTCTTCTTTATCAGAGAAGTGTTTCCGAAAATAAAGAAGCTTTTCTCAGGAGCAACGCTTCATGTGGTGGGACAGAGCCCTCCATCAAGCTTGAAAAGGCTGGGTACCAACGACATTGTCGTTACGGGATTTGTTTCGGATATCAAATCAGAGTATCTTCAAAGCATGGTGGCGGTCGCTCCGATCCGTTTTGGGGCAGGCACGCTCAATAAGATTCTGGAGCCAATGGCGCTGGGATTGCCCGTTGTTGCCACTTCCGTTGCAAAGGAAGGACTTCCAGTCGAAGACGGGAGGGATATCCTTGTGGCGGATTCATCCGAAGCCTTTGCTGAATCCGTCGTAAAGATCTTACGCGACAAAGACCTGCGGCAAAAGATGGGAAAAAATGCTCAGGGCATCGTCCGCAACCTCTACGACTGGAAAAAAATATCAGGTCATCTGGAAGAAACATATAACGAGACGATAAGGGCTCACAGGGACAGGTGAAAAAGAAAATCGACTTCAAAAATATTGTCGTGGATTTTTTTTCTATCAATATAGCATGGACTCTGTACCATTTGTTTAGAATGCGGAGCGGGGTGGAGATCATCGGCCGTGAGCCCGATTTCTGGATGCCCATGCTTCTTATCTGGATTTATTGGTCGATCATTTTCTTGTTCTTTGGATTATACCGGCCATGGCACGCTGCATCGCGGACAGACGAGTTGACCACCGTGCTCAAAGCAATCAGTGTCGGATGCATGATCCTGTTCCTTGCGATCTTTGTGGACGATTCCGGAATCGAGACGAAAGCGAGTTCGCGGCTCCTCATTCTTGCCTACTGGGTCATTCTGGGGGCTACGACGGGAACTGCCAGGGTGTTTTACCGGACAGTACGACGCCGCCTTCTCGTTGCCGGTGTCGGCGCCCGCAATACGCTCATTGTCGGATGGAATGCGAAAGCAAGAGACCTTCTGGACAGGGTCCGCCTACATCCGGCCCTCGGCTATCGTGTGGTGGGATTTGTAAAACTCGATAAGCGCAAAGCGGGGAGCGAATACAAAGGGGCGCGTTTGCTCGGCAACAGCGATGACCTTTCCGTGCTGATCGACAGATATGATGTGAAAGATGTTTTGATCGCTCTCGAATCGACTGACCACGACAAACTCCTGGACATCATCGCTCATTGCAATGGCCACGATGTCAGCATGAAGATTTTGCCCGACATGTACGACATCATAAGCGGTCAGGCACGGACGAATCAGCTCTATGGATTTCCGCTCATCGAGATTTCTCCCGAGATCATGCAGCCGTGGGAACAAAGCATGAAACGATTGACGGATATTCTTGTTTCAATTATTATTCTCATTCTCTCATCGCCACTCTGGATCGTAGTCGCGATTGCGATCAAAATGGACACGCCCGGTCCGGTCGTCTACAGTCAGGAGCGCGCCGGCAAGGACGG
>CAYYHS010000310.1:0-4009 GCA_964471785.1 uncultured Chitinophagaceae bacterium | reverse complement strand
ACGAACTGCCGCCGCTGTCGGTGATGTCGATCCGCAATGCGAATGATTTTGTCCCCCCGAAGTACCAGAAGCATTTCCAGCTCGACATCGCCTACGAGGGAAGAACCTATTCGCTGGAGCAGAACGACCCGCTCGACGTTCTGGAGACGTTCAACTGGCATCTTCATCGCTGCGACCCGGACGTTCTCCTTACGGAGTTCGGAGACGCCCACCTGATGCCGAAACTAACAGCATTGGCGGAGCAGCACCACTTTCCGTTGCTGCTCAATCGTGATACCGCGGCAAACTACAGGACGACAAAAGAGTCGAGCTTCTTCCAGTACGGCAAGATCATCCACAAAGACGGTGCGTTCGAACTTGCCGGCCGCTGGCATATCGATGTTGATAATTCTTTTACCGTCACCGAGTCCGAGCTGGACGGATTGTTCGAGATGTCCCGGTTGACGCAGACGCCTGCTCAGCGGCAGGGACGGGCGAGCATCGGCACGTCGATGTCGTCGCTGCAGCTTTCGTGGGCGTATCAGAAGGGGATCCTGATTCCGTCGAAGAAGCGGGAGCCGGAGGAATTTAAGTCGGCAGCGACCTTGTTGATGGCAGATCGCGGCGGACTGATTTTTAATCCGCCGCTCGGCTTTCACGAAAATATTGCAGAACTCGATTTTGTCTCCATGTATCCCACGATCATGGTGAACAAAAACGTTTCGCCGGAAACGGTCAATTGCCGGTGCTGCAAGAATAGAAAAGTACCGGAACTTGACTACACAATTTGCGAAAACAGGGAAGGAATCATTCCCGCGACGCTTCGCACCGTTGTTAAGAAACGGGCGTACTACAAAGCGATGAAAAAGAAATACAAAGGGAAGGATGAGGCGCTTTTTCGCCGCTACGATGCACGGCAAAGCGCGCTCAAGTGGATGCTCGTGAGCTGCTTCGGGTATCTCGGCTACAAAAATGCACGCTTCGGAAGGATCGAAGCGCACGAGTCGGTCAATGCATTCTCCCGGGATGCGATTCTTGCGGCAAAAGAGATCGCAGAAGCGCACGGTTTTGAAATGCTGCACGCCATCATCGATTGCATGTGGCTGAAGAAACCAGGAGCGATGGAAGCAGAATACCAAGCACTGTGCCGAACGATCGCAGAGAGTGTCGGCATCGATATTTCGCTCGAAGGGATTTACAGCTGGATTCTTTTCCCGGCATCGAAACAGGATCCTGAAATCACAACCGCGAACCGCTACGTCGGATGGTATCAAACGGGAGAGATGAAAATGCGGGGCATCGAATCCCGCCGGCACGACACGCCGAAGCTTATCAAGTCGATGCAGTCCGCAATGCTGAATGCAATGGGAGAAGCGCGCACTGTTGCCGAACTCGAAGCGATGGTTCCCGAACTGCTCGACGTCGCCGGCGGCTTTCTTGCCATCCTGCGGAGCGGAAAGGCGAACCCGATGGAGCTTGTGCTTCGGCGCCATATCACAAAAGAAGCGGAAGAGTATACGAACAACAGCATTAGCGCCGTTGTTTCGAACCTTGTGGAACAGATGGGTGTTCACCTCTCTGCGGGCGAATCGATCGAGTTCATTATCCTCGATCAGTCAGGGAAACGGAAACCCGAGAAAGCGAAGCCGTTGGCCCTCTATGCATTCGAGGACGGTTACGACATTGAGACCTATACCGAATTTATGTTGAAAGCTGCGGCTACGCTGCTGGAACCGTTCGGGTATTCTTTTGAGGCGCTCGAGAAACACTTCAACATCAATCAAAAGAAAGTGCGCCCCGTCCGGCAAGAGTTCAATACCACGCTGGAACTGGAGTTCGTGGAGAAGGAGTGATTCCAATGGCAGCCCAACTTTCCGAAGGTTTTCTTTAGAAACTGAACTAAGTTTGAGATGCTCAGGAACCCGAGTAAAAGAACTTTCGGAAGGTTTCTTGATCGAAGAGTAATTTGATGTATGCAGAGAAAATGCGTATTATCCAGTTGTGCGAAACGGCACCGAAGAGATTGACCAGAGCGTCCAACCCAATTTCATGTATCGATCCGCATGAATGTACCGCAGCTAAGTATCCACTTCTCAAAGTTTCCCTCGCTTCCCGGCTCAACCGCCGTTCGATTTCCTCGCTTTGAATTTCACATCCTTGCCGAAGTACGGGATCGGTATCAATTCGACGAAACCCTTTTTTCGACCAGCGGAAACGTGATTTTTCCGAACTTTCATGCGGCCCGTGTCTTTGCCAAAAAGATCAACGATCGGCGCGATCTCGCCAAATCTCCCGAGCAGGCGGTCCGGGCCGGCCAATTGAACGCACTCGGATTGATCGATGAAATATACCATTACATTCTGCGGGCGTACGAAGAGACCACAAATCAGGGCGTCTTCGGCAGAGCGCATCTGCGACTTGTGGAGTCGATAGCAGCACTGCCGGTCGATCGGACGATGGAGGCTTTCGTGACGCTCTTTCCGCCTATCGGCGTGTACAAGGGAATCCTCCCGCAGACGCATTACCTGGAGGGTTCGAGTGAAGGAAGGCCGAATCGCCAGATCACGATTGAAGAATTGATGCTACTTTTCTTCGTGAACTTCAACCCGGCCGCAACCAAATTCAATGAATTGTTTACGGACGAAGAGCTTTCGGAGAGAACGCACTATCAACCCCTCCTTAACGAGTTAGAGAAGTTTTTCAAAACAGAAAAACCATTCGGACCTGAGAACCAAACGATATTCGATCTGCTTCGAGCGCCAATTCTTGCACACCCGGACAGCCTTGAAGCTCAACTAGGTTTTATCAAAACGAAGTGGGGAATGCTGTTGTCGCAGAAGTTCCTCGACAGAATCCTTGGAAGTGTGGATTTCATTCAAGAGGAGAACAAAATAGTTCACGGGGGAGGAGGAGTCTCTTTCGTCCCTGCGTACAAACCTGAAGACTCCAGCGGTCAGCTCGTGTACGGTTCGTTTGAAGCCGAACGATTCACGGCGGATCTGGACTGGATGCCGAAAGTCGTTCTTCTGGCAAAGAATACCTACGTTTGGCTGCACCAGCTCTCGCGAAAGTACGGGAGAACAATAGCGACTCTCGACCAGATTCCGGACGAGGAACTTGACCTGCTGGCTCGGTGGAATTTCACGGGCCTGTGGCTCATCGGATTATGGGAACGGAGCAGCGCGTCGCAAAAAATCAAACAATGGACTGGTAATCCGGAGGCGGTCCCTTCGGCGTATTCTCTGTATGAGTACGAGATAGCCCGTGATTTGGGAGGAGAAGAAGCGTTTCAGAATTTGAATCGACGAGCATGGCACCGCGGGATTAGACTCGCGGGAGATATGGTACCGAACCATATGGGAATCTATTCGCGGTGGGTGATTGAGCATCCTGAGTACTTCATCCAATCAGAATACTGTCCGTTTCCGAACTACCGATTTACGGGAGGCGACTTGTCGGAGAACCCGGATGTCCAGCTTCGCATCGAGGATGGCTACTGGTCCCGCAAAGACGCTGCCGTCGTTTTCCAGCGCGTTGATAATCGTAACGGACGCGTTACATACATTTATCACGGCAACGACGGTACAAATATGCCGTGGAACGACACTGCACAGCTCGACCTGCTTCGCGCTGAAGTGCGTGAAGCGGTTATCCAGACAATTTTCCATGTCGCTCGGAAGTTTTCCATCATCCGGTTCGATGCAGCGATGACGCTCACGAAAAAGCATTTTCAGCGTTTGTGGTTTCCACAGCCGGGCACAGGAGGAGATATTCCATCCCGCGCAGATCATTCGCTCAGCAAAGAACAGTTTGACAACCTCTTCCCGAATGAATTTTGGCGCGAGGTGGTGGACCGGATTAATCAGTACATGCCGAGCACCTTGCTGCTCGCCGAAGCATTCTGGCTTATGGAAGGTTATTTTGTCCGGACTCTCGGCATGCACCGAGTCTACAACAGCGCCTTCATGCACATGTTGATGAAGGAAGAGAACGAGAAGTATCATTTTCTGATAACGAACACGCTTGAGTA
>CAYYHS010000309.1:0-4025 GCA_964471785.1 uncultured Chitinophagaceae bacterium | reverse complement strand
ACTCCAGCGGTGCCGAAGGCATCCCTTCGGGAGAATCCAAACATTGCTTTTTCGATCTCAAAATGGATGCCCACTTTTCCCGAAGGGATCACTTTGTGACGTTGGCACGACATGCCTTTGTTCAAACTGAGACCCTGACGAAATTCCATTTCACTCTCCGTCGTCTGCAAGACAATTGTCTCCCTCCGCAATTCTGGTATGTATGATAGAATAACCCGCCTAGGTATATCGGCAAAAACTTCATAGATCTTCGTACGAGTCTCTCCGGCATTATCCCTGTCACGCCGACTATCAATATTCGCCCGATAATTTCTCCCCGCTTATCGATTTACATTGCTATCCACGTCCACTCATCAAACAGAAAAACCCCTCAGATCAGCATGAATCGGGAGGGTTTTGACGATTCTGTTCTTCTCTTGTTAAGATTGAGCATTGACGAGCCCTCATAGTAAGTAGACGGGAAATCTCATTAGAATATTCCACAACAATTATGCCTCCAAAATGAGCGTTTTGATGAGATTTGACAATCAAGCTTGTCATAAATGAGAAGAATTTGACTTGGATTCGCTGGCATGGCAAAAGACGGAAATACCCGGAACTACGAATGGTTTCGTCGAGAATCGGGCTGGCGCCAGTGAGTGCCAAAGCTCTTGAGTGAGCTGTGGGGGAAATTTGATTGGAGAGTAACGGCGTTTCGTTGCAACAACAACTCAATACAATTATATTTATCCAAACTAATCCCCTGTAGCCACTCTTTCCCGATGGAGAAACTGATGTGTTTTAGGAATCATGGATATTCTGCACTCATGATGATCGTTGCGAGTCTCGCAATCTTTTCTCTCGCATTTTCCTCCGCAAGATCTCCTCAAAACGGAACGGGGCCAAGATATTCGCCGGGGGTCCTTTTTGTTAAATTCAAAGCAAGCGCAACAAGCACCGGGTCCGCAGCAATCCAATCGACAAGCGCTTTTGCCAGGATCATGCAGGCATATGCGGTGCAAAAAGTGGAACAACCCTTTCTGAAAGGAAAGGTTTCGAACGTTCCTGAAGAATTTACACGAGTGTATCAATTCACGATTCCAGAATATTATAATATAGAGACGGCACTGAGAGAATTACGGAGCAACCCGGCTGTTGAATATGCCGAGCCGGATTACATTTACCACGTATCCGATTTTACTCCTAACGACTCGCTCTTCGTCCTGCAGGCGCATCTTTTAACAATTCAAGCGGAAAAGGCGTGGGATATCACTAAAGGTGATTCGACCGTCGTCATAGGCATTGTCGACACCGGCACCGACTACACTCATCCGGATCTAGCAGCGAATATTTGGACAAATCCCGGCGAGACAGGCTTGGATGCACAAGGACATGACAAGCGTTTTAACGGCATCGACGATGACGGCAACGGCTTTGTCGACGACTGGCACGGATGGGATTTCGTCGGAGCAACAGCCGCTAGTTCTCCGGACAACGACCCGAGCCCAAAGAACGGGAATCCCCACGGAACGCACACGGCGGGAATTGCCTCTGCGGTGACGAACAATGGAACCGGCATTGCGAGCATCGGTTACAAGACAAAGCTCATGATTACCAAGCACGGCATTGACTCGCCCGGAGATGATGCCGTCTATTCCACTTCTCTGGGAATTCTCTATTGCATAAGCAACGGGGCCAATATTGTGAGCTGCAGCTTCGGAGGTCCGGATGCTTCGATCTTTGACCAGGACGTAATCAAGTATGGCTTGGAAAAAAACGTCCTCGTTGTGGCTGCTGCGGGTAACGGCAATGCAAGCGGAATCGGACAAGATAACAATCTCGTTCCGAATTTTCCCTCCAACTATATCGGCGTGCTCGCCGTTGGGGCTACGACGAACCAGGACAAGATTACGAGCTTCTCAAACTATGCAGCTCCGCCGACGGTGGGAGTTTTCGCTCCGGGGAACGGCATTCTCAGCACTCTTCCCGGTTCATCGTACGGCTACCTTTCCGGAACTTCGATGGCGACGCCGATGGTCGCCGGGTTGGCAAGCCTTGTGAAAGCAAAGAATCCAACATGGACTCCGGCCCAGATTATCACGCAGATTTGCGGGACGGCGGACAACATCGATGCTCTTAATCCGACCTATGCTGGAAAACTTGGGTACGGACGAATTAATGCCTACCGTGCACTTACTGATATTCCGCTCGTCATGGCCCCAAGGCTGACCGTCACTTCGATAACAGTCGACGATGCGGCGGGCGGTAATGGGAACATGAAACTGGATCCAGGCGAAACGATCAAGATTGTTGTCGGAATCCAGAACTCGTGGGGCGATGCTCCGAACATCGTCGCGACGCTGGCCACTTCTCACTGGACAACGAATGTGACGCATGCTGTCTCGAACTACGGAACGATTCCGGGGATCTCGAACATCGACGGATCTGTCGTAACAAACCAAGCGAACCCGTTTACGATTTCAATCAGTCCGGATGCAATTCCTTCGATCGTCCCGTTTACCTTGACGTTGATTGGCCCGAGCTCGTATGTGAAGACATTTTCTTTTTCTCTAGCGATTAGCGGAAGCGTAATGGTTGTCGATGACGATGATGGAGTGAACAATGTGGAAGGCTACACAACATCCGCTCTCGACGCGCTTGGGATATCGTATGACGTCTGGGATCACGCGAAATACGGAACTCCGAGTTTGGCATTGTTAAATTCTTATAGTATGGTCACATGGTCGACGGAGTGGACCGTCCCGACACTCGATTCTACCGATCGTGAGCTGCTCACGCAATATTTGAACGGCGGCGGAAATCTTTTTCTCTCGGGGGAAGAGAATGGCTGGGATTTGAATGCGCCCGACGGGCCCGAATACCTGGCATCGGGCGGAGCTTCGAAAATGTTTTACGAGACGTATTTGAAATCAAAATTCGTCGCCGACGACGCGGGAACTTCGAATGTGATTGGCGTCGCGAACGATCCAATCGGAGGAGGGCTTGCGTTCTCGCGCAATCAACCCGGCCGCGGAGCGGGACAGAACCCCGATGTGATCGATACCGTAGGGGGTTCGCAGCCGATCTTCGTCTATGCAGATGGTTCGTATGCAGGGAAGGGGGCAGGAATTCGATACGCCGGCCCGTACCGACTGGTAAGCCTTTCTTTTGGAGGATTTGAATCAATCACAGATTCCGTAACGAGACAAACCGTCTTGAATCGAGTAATAAACTACCTGACGCCTTATACTCTCGTGGTCGACAAGCTAGGCGATTCGGAGGACACCGGAAATCCTTACCTCGTGACGGCGTCGGTGGTCTCGACGAAGACTATTCAATCGGTCGACCTGTATTGGGACAATGATGGTGCATTCCCATACAAGAAGATATCAATGACACATCTCAGCGGAGCGAAGTATTCAGCGAGCATTCCGGCGCAAGCTTCGAACACAACGGTCAATTACTTTGTTCTCGTAAAGACATCTGGAGGATATCTGCCTTATTCCAACAATACATTCCATGTCGGGCCTGATCTCGTTCCTCCGGTGATTTCGATGGCAGACACGATCCCCAATTCAATAAATCTCGCGGGGCCGTATCCTGTCTCGGCAACAGTGACGGACAATCTCGGCGTTGATACGGCCAGAGTGTTCGTCACATACTCAGTGAACGGAGGCGCTGAATCGCAGGCGGAGTTGTTCAACATATACCCCCCATCCTTCTATTCCGGCACAATTTCATTCGGAAAGAATCTCAACAGTGGAGATGTCGTGACGTACTATATTACTGCGGCCGATCGTTCAATGGCCAAAAACCAAAGCCGGTACCCTGCGTCGAGAACGTTGAGTTTTGTCATCGGCAAGGTGCTTCTCGATAATTTTGAAAACGGCCTGAACGCAAATTGGGCGTACGGCTCATGGGGATTAAGCACTTTCTGGCACGTTGTCAACGAAAAGTACTCCATCACCGACAGTCCCAACGGCACCTATGCCCCAAACGCCGACAACGTGCTGCAGCGGTTGACTCCATATGATCTTTCAAATCAC
>CAYYHS010000308.1:0-4026 GCA_964471785.1 uncultured Chitinophagaceae bacterium | reverse complement strand
GCTGCTCAATCAATCGTTTCCATTCCACGTGATCAACAGAGATTGCCCGGATTCGTCGGGGTACCAGGGGTATGAGGAACTTGATGTTGTCGTTCAGGATGTGAACCTTAACGGAGTGTACGATCCCGGAATTGACACGGTGCTAATAGGCTATCCGGTTAAGTATCTTGCCCAGTGGGTATTTCCGAACACCATATTTGGCATACGCTTTCCAGACAGTGCGGCAGGAATGCCGAAACCGGGCGATGTCTATAATGTGAAGTTCAAAAGTGCGCTTAGAGACTCGCTCTATTATACGGTGCATCAAAATGCCTTGGCCACGTCACAGCTCAACGAGGATATGAAAGCAATCAAGGTAGTTCCCAATCCTTACATCGTGACGAACACAATGGAGCCATATCTCAGCAACCGCGGTCTGAATCAGCAGAGGATGCTTCTTTTCACCCATCTCCCTGCAAAATGCACTATAAAAATCTTTACATCAAGCGGGGTTTTCATAAGGGAACTTGCAATAGACAACCCGGAGGCCGACGGGACGGTTCATTGGGACATGCTCACAAAAGAAGGATTGGAAATCGCAGCCGGGGTCTATGTCTACTACATCAAGTCCGCTGTTACCGGCAAGGAAAAACTCGGGAAGTTCGCGGTGATCAAATAACTGTCGCCATAAAGAGGGCATAGTATGAAACAACACCTAGAAACTAAATCAATTCTATTTCTCTGCGCATTGTTGATTGTCTCGACTTCTGCTTTTGCTCAAAAGCCAATGCGAGCAGGGACCACAGCCGCCAATTTTTTGGAAATAGGGTACGGTGCGGCTGGAAGCGCAATGGGGGATGCGTACGTGAGCCTGGCGAGCGACGTGTCCGCCGCGTACTGGAACCCTGCGGGACTTGCCCGAATGGAGAAGAGCGAGGCAATGTTCATGACACAGCCATGGATTGTCGATATGAACACGTCGTTCGGAGCCGTCGGCATTGTCGTGCCGGGTTTCGGGACCATCGGTGCCAGCATCATTCTGATGGACTACGGCGACATGGATGTGACAACGATGGATCAGCAGGAAGGGACGGGTGAAAGGTTCTCGTCGAAAGACATGGCGCTCAGCATATCGTACGCAAGGAATCTTGCTGAATGGTTTTCCTTTGGCGCTTCGGGCAAGCTTATTACCAGCACCATCTGGCACGAAACCGCTACGGCGATGGCCTTTGATCTCGGCGCTATCATCAAAACAGACTTCTTTTCCCCCACCGGCGGGAACGACCATGGATTGAGTATCGGAATGTGTATTTCCAATTACGGAACGACACTCAAATACGATGGCCTCGATCTCTTGACTCCGATTGACATAGACCCCACTGAAGCGGGCAATTATCAGACCGCGCCGGGCAGACTCTCGACTGAAGCGTGGGAATTACCGTTGATCTTCCGGATCGGAACTTCCATCACGCCGATCTATACGGAAAGCCAGGAGCTTATTCTGGCGGCGGATGCACTGCATCCGAACAATAATACAGAGTCCGTAAACGTCGGCGCTCAGTATTCATTGAGGTTCCCGGTCTTCGGGAAAGTATTTCTGCGCGCCGGTTATAAAGCGCTGTTCATGGAAGACTCGCAGTATGGCGCAACATACGGAGTGGGCGTGCAGACAGACTTCATGGGGAACCAGGGTTTGAAAGTCGAATATGCCTACCGACCGATGGGAATTCTTGGCAACGCGCAATCATTCGGCGTCAGCCTCCTGTTCTAGGTCATTGCGGCAGAGTCCGGTACGCACGGCTCACCATGGATGGAGTGGCTGACCTGCGACGTTGTCATTTATGGAGAGGATCCTTACTTGTATGGTCGCACGCATCCGCGGTACACTTCTAACCGAAATCACGGTGCTCTTGTTCATTGCGGTCACAATGGGCAGGACACAAGCTCTTCCGGGAGAAACGTCCGCCCAAACGGATTCTCGACGCCAGGTCACCGCTGTTCATAACTCGCCTCAGAAGAAGAACGGAGGGAATGTCAACACGCCCGCCTCCTCCGGGAAACACAACTCGAGAAAGAATGCTGTCGTTCCTCTCAAGGGCTTTGTCCCTGTGGAGTCGGATACGGTACTGGCAAAGATAGGAGACAAGACCATTTATGTCGATGAGTTCATCCGCCGGGCCGAATACACGATCCGACCAACGTACTGCAAAGGGGACGGCGGACTCGAGAAGAAGATTGTCCTGAATTCCCTGCTCGCCGAGAAAATGCTGGCGCTGGAGGCGGGTAAGGATAACCAACTGGAGAAGAGTGAGGTGTTTCAACGGATGCTACAGGGACGTAAAGAGCAGCTGATGAGGGAAGTGCTCTTTTACGCAGAGGGGACGGCGAAAGTGAAGTTGGATACTTCAGCAATGAAGAAAGAGTTTAAGGTCGCCGGAAGAACATACAGGATCGAATACTTCAACGTCCCTGACGATTCCGTTGCTGCGAAGATCAAGCATATTCTCGATACATCGCCCGCTTCTTTTACCGACCTCTACCGGGCGCTCTCCGGAGTAGACAGCCTTCCGCCGCGGAGAGAAATTAACTGGGACACGAGGGGAGACGAGACCGTTCGTCATGTCCTTTTTACAAGCCTTCCTAATGTGAATGAGATTATCGGACCGCTGCAGGCGAATGAGGAGAGCAATCTCTTCATACGGGTGCAAGGTTGGACAGACCACGTTGCATTCACCGAAAAACAGATTGCCGATCGTTGGAGCGATGTGCAGGAAGAAATGACCCGTTCACAAGCGGAAGAGCGTTTCGACGGCTTTGTCGGGCGTCTGATGAATGGCAAGACTCTGCAGCTCGATCCGGCAACGTTTAAGAAATTTGTAGAAATCGTCGCTCCTCTCTATCTTGAGTCTGTAAAGGAAAAAGGTCAAACGCTCTCCAAAGATCTCCTGACCGAAAGCTTCTGGGATGATCCAAAGAGCCGGGACGTCGAACGAAATCTTCATTCGATGCGCGATCAAACACTCTTTACCGTGGACAATAAGATGTGGACGATGGAGGAGATATCGAAGGAAATGGAGCGGCATCCTCTCGTTTTCCGAACCAGGAATCTCAATGCGAAGAATATTGCCGAACATCTAAAGCTTGCCATTATCGATATGGTGCGCGACAGGTACCTGGCCGAAGAATCGTACAAACGGGGTTACGACAAGTTCCCGAACGTTGTGCACTACACGGAGATGTGGGAGGATGCCATTGTCAGCCTCTGGCAAAAATCTGCCTTTTTGGATTCGATTGGAGTAACAGATAACGGCAAGACGGAAGTGGTTACGAAGTACTTAGATCCGTATGTGGATTCATTGCGGCACAAGTACAGCGATCGTATTGAAGTCAATGTCAAGCCATTTAACGACATCAAGTTAACTAGAATTGATTTGATAGCTCTCCAGAACAATGTCCCTTTTGCTGTTTTGGTACCGGCATTTCCTCAACTGACGACACACAAATGGTTGGATTATGGAAGGATCATGAATCCGGAACGGGACAGTGTGCAGCACAAATAGGTGCGCCAACAGTCTCTTGCATCCGCAACGCCGCTGAGAATAAGCTGTCGTCAATTGGCGTGATGTCGTAAGAAGAACTCTTCTGTATCAACATAATGTAACTTTTGGGTAGTGAGTACTATGAAAACGATTGTTTGTTTTTGTTCCATTCTTATCTTGTCATTAGGCATCACGGAAGCCTTTGCACAAAACCGGAGTAAAACCTCCCAGCCTTCTAACGGACAATTCTCTGAGCCCATGCCGGGTGCTGCCGGCCTCCGGGAAAACTCTGCTAAGGCATCCGCTGTGGTTCTCGACTCGTCGAATTTGCCCATCATCTTGATAGACACCCACGGTAAATCGATTCCGGACGGGACAAAGATCACCGCACGAATGAAAATCATCAATTATGAACCTCTCCGAAGAAACCGCGTGACCGATTCGGCGAATGTTTACGACGGATACGTGGGTATTGAAATACGGGGTTCCTACTCTGCAACGCTCCCTC
>CAYYHS010000307.1:0-4032 GCA_964471785.1 uncultured Chitinophagaceae bacterium | reverse complement strand
TTCTGGTTCGTTTTGATGGATTTCGGCCGAAGCCGGATGGCGTTGAGGTTCGGCATTGTAGTCAAGTTCGGTACCGATCAGGCTATGCGGAATGAGAAAAACAATCATCGTGATGATCGAGGCGCCCAGCACCCATTTCTTCTGCCCGGTAGTTCTTCTGATTGCGATCCCCGACACAATCCATGCCGCCAATGCAACCGCAGTTTTGTTATCGGTGAGATCTCCGCCAAACGGCCAGCCTGTCCACCACGCGTTAAAAGCGTAGAGCTGAACCAGGGGTCCGAGAACGAAGCCGCCGACTACTAGAAGTACACTTGTCCAAGTGACGAGATTTTTGTATGACGGATTCTTCGCAAAGCATTCGAGCCCGGCCCTCGTTGAAAGGAGCATCGCACCAAACATCGCGATGATGTGTGGAATCAAGATAGCGGGAGGAACTTCTCCTTTGAAGCGCATCACAACGGGGTCCTTTTCCGGAAGAGTAATGCTCTCAACACCGTCATCAAGAAGAACCTGGTACTCCAATTTTCCGCCCGGAGGCTGATGGGGGAGTTCAGCCGAGAGGCTTCCGTTTTCATTGTTCATGGCGGCTCTTTGCCATTCGTCGGTCGTCTTGTACCTCTTCCACACGACTTCTCCATGAATCGAGCTGTCGCGGGTTTGAATCCGGATAGCGGCGTTAGCTTTGCCGCCATGGCTGCGATCGAAGGAGAAGTTGATGCTTTCACCCCGCATTGTCGTGCTTCCCGAAACGGGGTATGTTGGTCCGGTCACACGCTGAACGACGGCCGAGGCAATCGTCAGCAGGAACGCTAGTGTCCAGAATGCCGCTGGGCGTTTCATGCATTATCACCGTGAACATCAGAACTTCGAAAGAAGCAGTTGGTTGGTTGGGTATTGTTTGATAAGCTGGAATACGGCCAGCATGGCTTCACGCGGAGGCATTCTGGCGATCGAACGCCTCAATGCCTGATGTTCCGCCACTGCTGAACCAAACAGAAGTTCTTCTCTCCGCGTCCCCGACGCGGTAAGATTAATCGCGGGAAAAATCCTTTCGTTAGCCATCCCCCTGTCAAGAACAAGCTCCATGTTCCCCGTTCCCTTGAATTCTTGAAAAATCAATTCATCCATCCTTGAATTTGTTTCGATGAGCGCTGTCGCAATAATGGTGAGTGAACCGCCTCCTTCGCAGTTGCGCGCCGCCCCGAAAATCCTCTTCGGTATTTCGAGCGCCCGGATGTCGACGCCCCCGGACATCGTCCGGCCGCTGCTCTTCTGGTGGATGTTGAACGCACGACCGAGACGGGTAAGAGAATCGAGGAGAAGAACGACATCTTTTCCCGTTTCGACTTTTCGCTTTGCGTACTCGAGCACGAGTTGCGCCAGCCGAACGTGGCTGCCCCTTTCGCTGTCGCTTGAACTCGCAAAAACTTCACCGGATATCGACCGGCGCATGTCGGTTACCTCCTCGGGGCGTTCATCGATCAATAGAACGAGGAGGTCGATGTCCGGATTGTTAACGCTCACTGCATGCGCGAGCTGCTGCATCAACATCGTTTTTCCGGCCTTTGGCGGAGAAACAATCAGTGCCCGCTGGCCCTTGCCGACCGGGCAGAAAAGATCCACAATACGCATTGAGATATTGCTCTTCGAACCTTCGAGTCGGATAATTTCGTTCGGCGAAACTACCTCATGCGCAGAAAATTCTTTTACGCCTTTCCATTGCTCCGGATCCATCCCATTGATGCGCTCTATCGAGATAGTTTGCGGACTCCCCTTTGCCCCTCCGTCTGCCGTCCCTTCAAGAAATACGCCGGTACGCATCGCGAACCGTTGAATGAGGGACGAGGTGATGTGAACATCTGCCGGGTTGGTAAGAAGCCCGTGGGAGATGGCGCGGACGTAGCCGCGGCGTTGCGAATCTATCTCAAGAATACCGGAAAACTGTATGGACATGACTGTCGTTAATGATGGGATTCACGCATAGTGTCTCGCGGTGAGTCCAGATTCCCCTTCAGCCCCTCGATGTGAGTCGAAAGAAGTGCTGCTGCTTAAACATACAAAAGAAATGGTTGTGAACCAACTAGCGGTTGTGGAATGGAGTAGGTTAAGATTGAGGTTGAGACTAAGCTTAAGTAAGAGACTCTGTCGATTGACGTTTGCGGTTTACTGATCACTGTTTCATACTTCCATTTTTCTGTTCAAGTATTCCTTATAATCGCGCGGTGGAGCTACCTGGTATTCTTCTTTGAGAAGATGTGAGGAGATAAGAAAATCTGCTGTCGAGCGGTTGCAGGCGGTTGGGATATTATAAAGAACCGCGATTCGAAGGAGCGCTTTGACGTCCACTTCATGCGGCTGAGGTTCCATTGGATCCCAAAAGAAAATGAGAATGTCGACGCCCCCTTCGGCGATCATTGCACCGAGTTGCTGGTCGCCGCCAAACGGTCCCGACTTCAGCCTCGTCATCTTGATTTCGTGACGATGCTTTGCGCCCGGAGTATGCTTCAATGCGTTGTCCACCAGCTTTCCGGTTGTCCCTGTGCAAATAAGCCGGTGGTTGAGGAGGGTGTCCCTGTTCCAACCGACCCATTCCACCATATCTTTTTTGCAGTTGTCGTGTGCTACAAGAGCAATCCGCTTGATGGCCTCCATGGGATCTCCCTATGGTAATCCGCTGTTCACTGCAAGACAATTTCAGTTCCTGCCGAAATCGCTTCACAAACGAGTGCATTCTTTTGTTCCTCCAGAAGTTTTTTGCACTCGCCGACAATATCATCGACGGCTCTATCGCTTCTTTCCTGATTGTGGTGGAATAGTCCAAAGTGCTCTACATGCGCATCGGTTGCAAGCCTGAGAGCATCGTCGAACACGGAATGGCCCCACCCCTTCGTTAACCGATACTCTTCCCGCGTGTATTCAGCATCGTGAATCAGAAGGTCCGCTTCTTTGGCGAACTCCACGTACTCCCGGAAAGCAAGTCCTCCCGGATGTTTAAATGTCAGTTCGTTATCTGTCAAAAATACAAAACTCTTTTTCTCTTCGACAAACTTATACCCTATTCCCTGGTTTGGATGGCTGAGCAGGATGGGCGTTATATGCACTGGTCCGATATCAAACGGTCCCGCGCATGCACCGTGGTAGACGATATCTGCATTGAGGTCTTCAAGTTTTACCGGGAAGAATGGGGGCGACATCGTGTTCGACAGGAGACTCTTGATGGATGATTGAGCAAAAGGACACCCAAACAGATTAATCGTGGTCCCGTGCGCGTAGGCCGGTTTGAAAAACGGAAATCCGAGCAGGTGATCCCAGTGGGCATGGGTAAACACCATGTTGATATTCTTGTTATGGGATTTGATCAATTTTAGCCCAAGCTTACGAATTCCGCTTCCTGCGTCGACAACGATTGTATCGCCATCCTTAGTAGTGATCTCCAAACAGGTAGTCTCACCGCCATATTTCAGATATTCGGTTCCAGAAACCGGAATGGATCCCCTTGCGCCCCAGCATCGTATGACCATGATGAGCCTTCAAGCTTTTGTTGTGATCAGTCAAATTCCTCCCCACCGATTCCCGGTCGAGTTCATTAATTAATGTTCGCGCCAATAGACACAACAACCTCTTTCTTTCCGCAACGCGGTATTCCAGAGGTTCTCTTTTTTTCTCACTTTCGAGCAACAGGCCCTGCCGGAGAACTCCGTGCGCCCGCTATAGTTCGCCATGTGCCTAAAGGTACACCTGTTTTCTTCGAATGGCAAGAATTGGTGGTGAAACATTTTGAATGAGCAAATTCAACATAGCCCACTACGCATGATCTCCCCCTTTAACCTAAAGCAAGAAGGCCACCTGCGGGGCGGCCTTCTCTGCTCTTTTGCAATTGAGACCATTTCAGTCCCCTCAGGATTGCGTCAACGGCCGTTTCGGTGGCCGGCAATTCACAATAGGGACATTTATTTCGATAGAAGTCCTCTGATCTTCCAATACCTTCGAGTGGCTTATTTAACGAGTGTCATCCTCTTCACCTGCGAA
>CAYYHS010000306.1:0-4037 GCA_964471785.1 uncultured Chitinophagaceae bacterium | reverse complement strand
TTACATTGAAGCGATGAGAGAACTTAAAATAACCAACATGCGCTGGCCGGGTGGAAATTTTGTCATGGGCTATAACTGGCAAGACGGCATCGGACCGAAGAGCCAACGGCCTGCTCGTATCAATCTTGCATGGGGAGGACTCGACAACAACAATGTGGGAACAGATGAATGGGTTGCGTTAAACAAATCCATGGGGAGTGAGAATATTGTCTGCGTAAATCTTGGTCTTGCCACAATCAGCGATGCCTGCGGGTGGGTTGAATACTGCAACTACCCGAAGGGGACGTACTATTCCGACTTACGTGCAAAGTATGGCCATGAAAACCCGTACAATGTGCAAGTATGGGATCTCGGCAATGAAGTCGATGGTGCGCCGTGGGAACTGGGCCACAAAGATGCTGACGACTATGTCAAGATCGCGCGAGAAGCTGCAAAGGCGATGAGGTCTGTTGACCACAGCATAAAATTTGTCGCTTCCGGATCTTCGAATTACGAGAGCACCGGACAGTGGGTTGAATGGAACCGGAAAGTCCTCACTGGACTCGGCGATATGATCGACTACCTTTCCATTCACCGCTACTGGGAAAACTCACCCAACTATTATGAATTCATGGGCGGGAGTGCAATGGACTTTGAAGAGAAGATCACGACAACGGCCGCCGAAATTGAAGCCGTCAAGGCAATGAAAGACTTTCGGAACCCAATTTATATATCAGTCGACGAATGGGGGACATTCGGAAGGAATTTCTTGTCGGTTCTCCCGATCGCTGAGTGCCTCAACTCGTTCATACGTCATGCCGATGTTGTCAAGATGGCCAACTTCACAATGTTCACGGGTCTGCTCGCGAGCGACAGAGACAAGGGAACGTATAAGGCGCCGCTATTTGAAACCTTCAAACTTTTCTCGACCAACTGCCGCGGCAATTCCATCGATACGTACGTTGAATGCGATACGTTCAATACCGCCAAATACAAAGGTATTCCTTATCTGGATGTTACCTCGGTGTATTCGAAAGAGACAAAAACAGTCTATATCAATGTTGTCAACAGAAACAAGGACAAAGCGATTACTGCCGAGATCAGCAACAGCGCAGGCGCATTTGCAGGAAAAGCTGAGGTCAACGTCTTGACCGCATCTTCACTGGAAGAACCGTTTGCATTCGACAAGCAGGAGCAATACAAGCCTGTCACGAAAGAAATAAAGACCGACGGGGATCGAATATCTTGCTCATTCCCGCCGCATTCGTTCACACAGATCAAGGTGAAGGTCGACTGACGAAAGACATAGTAGAGAGAAGGCAAATACTCAGCTTCCGAGAGATACAGGCAATCTCGGCATCCTTCTGCCCGGGCGGGTCGGTCATGCGCGTTGGACAACGGATACGCTGTTTCAAAGCAGCGATGTTCTTTCCTGCAAATGAAATCAGAGAATCGAGGGCGACCCAGTTCATGAAAACTATCCTTGCACTGATGCTGTTTTCGTTCCTTCTGTCGTGTCAGCTGTTCTCAGCAGCAGCACTTCAAAAGAATAGGGCAATCATACTCACCGACATAGAAGCGGATCCCGACGATACCGAATCATTGGTTCGTCTGCTGTTGTATTCCAATGTTGTCGACGTCAAGGGATTGATTGCTACCACCTCGACGCATCAACGGAGTGCCATCCACCCTGAATCTATTGCACGGGTTATTCGTGGCTATGGCAAGGTGCGGGCCAACCTGATGAAGCATGAACCCGGTTTCCCTAATGTCGAGTCGCTGTTAAGCCTGGTGAAGCGGGGGACAGCAGAATATGGAATGCAAGGAGTGGGCAAAGGGAAAGATTCGGAGGGATCCGATTGGATCATTAAAGTCCTGGAGGAAAAAGATGATCGCCCCTTGTGGATATGTGTTTGGGGAGGCCCCAATACACTCGCCCAGGCGCTCTATAAAATTAAAGAATCAAGAACTGAGAAGGATGCGAAGAGGCTGATTGACAAACTGAGGGTGTACACGATCTCCGACCAGGATGACAGCGGAATCTGGATGAGGAAGACTTTCCCGGATTTGTTCTACATCATCAGCCCGGGCGGTTATGGAAGTTCTACCTGGAGTGCAATCAACTCGGTTGAGCCGGGCATCAGGAATGAAGTGATAAGCAGCCGATGGTTAGCAGAGAACATTCAGCAAGACCATGGCCCGCTTGGCGCCCTGTATCCGGATGTAGCGTATGGAATGGAAGGAGATACGCCGTCCTGGTTGAATCTGGTCCCCAATGGATTGAGTGACCCGGAGCATCCTGACTGGGGCGGTTGGGGAGGCCGCTACGAATTGTATCGACCCGAATATTCATCCCTTGATACCGGAGGCTTTACGGGTGGCGTGCCTGTGGAACACGAGCCGCGAGCGATATGGACGAATGCAATTGATCGATTTGTACCGTACGTCCCGGGTAAATATGGTCGCGCGGTTGTCCCGGATACGGCGGCCATTTCAAGCAACAAAGCTACCCTGTGGAGATGGAGAGAGGATTTTCAGAATGACTTTGCCGCTCGTATGGACTGGTGCACGAAATCCTATAAAGAGGCCAATCATCCACCGATTCCCGCCCTGGCTCATCCTGACGCGATCACGGTAAAATCCGGTGAACGATTCTGCCTCGATGCCCGCGGAAGTACCGACCCGGACGGCGACAATCTTAGCTTCGTCTGGTTTCAATATCCGGAGGCCGGTTCATATAAGAAGCTGATACCAATCGGTGGGGCAGACAACTTGGACAGATTGTGGGTGACCGCCCCCATGGTTGAACGAAGAGAGACGGTTCATTTTATCCTGAAGGTCACGGACAAGGGAAAACCCCCGTTATCACGGTATGAGCGTGTGATTGTGACGGTATTGCCAAAATAAAACAGGAACTGCCATTCGGTATCGAGTGACAATCAATTTCAATGGTCGGCCGTCATAAGCCAATTCTATTATGAATGCACAAATATCAAATAAAGGAGCCGCCGTGAAGCATATTTGCTCTTTGATCCCAGCTTTGTTTGCGTTCAGCTTTTGTGCCAATGCCCAGAATATCGTTAAACATGCCCCACAGGGTTTTGACTCGTTACGTCTTGACATACCACACGGAGCAATCGATACGATCTCTTACACATCGAATACAGTTGGAGTCATACGAAAAGCTGTTCTCTATACTCCGCCGGGATTTTCGCAAGGCAAGAAATACCCGGTGCTCTATCTCTTGCATGGGATTGGCGGCGACGAAAAGGAATGGCTGAATGGTGGTCAGCCTCAGGTGATCCTGGATAATCTTTATGCTGAAAACGCGATTGAGCCTATGATTGTCGTCCTGCCCAACGGTCGGGCGATGAAGGACGATCGTCCAGTTGGGAACATCTTTGACAGCGCCAAGGTGCAAGCATTCTCGACGTTTGAGAGAGATTTGCTTGACGATCTGATTCCCTTTATAGAAAAGACCTATCCGGTGTACAGGGATCGGGAACATCGCGCAATTGCAGGTTTGTCCATGGGCGGCGGGCAGTCGTTGAATTTTGGATTAGGCAACCTCGATGAATTTGCATGGATTGGAGGTTTCTCATCCGCGCCGAATACGAAGAAACCTGAATTGTTGTTGCCGAATCCCGACGAAGCAATTAGAAAACTGAAATTGCTTTGGATTTCATGCGGCGATAATGATAATCTGATTACCTTTAGTCAACGCACCCACGACTACCTGGAGGCAAAGAACGTTCCTCATATTTTTTATGTCGAGCCGGGCGTGCATGATTTCAAAGTCTGGAAGAACGCTTTGTACATGTTTACCCGCCTTCTTTTCAAACCCGTCGACGTGTCGACGTTCGCTCAGTTCAGCGTTGTGGGTATGCCGGCTTCAACCAATGTCCAGGGGGCGAAGTATCCCCGAATCCTGCCGGACAACCGGGTGATCTTTCGCGTCAAAGCACCCGATGCCCAAAGAGTACAGGTCGATTTGGTGAAAAAATACGATATGGTAAAAGATACTGCTGGGGTTTGGGAAGTGACCACCGATCCCATTA
>CAYYHS010000305.1:0-4056 GCA_964471785.1 uncultured Chitinophagaceae bacterium | reverse complement strand
GCCTGATTGAATTCTATAAAGATAAACTCCAGAGCTTAGGTCCGATGCCTCGAATGACAGGCTGTAAACTCCGGCATTCTGATCGCCGGAGAATAACGTCCTCACTTCCTGCCCAAGGATGTTAAAGACCTTCACGGAAACAAATGCGGCCTTCGGGATGCCATACGAGATCGTCGTCGATGGGTTAAATGGATTCGGGTAATTCTGATCCACATAGAATTTCCGCGGCAACCCGGTCCTCTGTGCGGGGACAAGCGTCACAGGAATCTTCAGGCTTCCGCCTCCGTAGACGATCGATCCGCCCGCTCCAAGACTGAACGGGATCGTGTTGTCGAAGACCCCCGCCGTCAACGTCAATATACCGTTGATCGTCGTCGGATATACCAGGGTAACTCCGGCGGCGTTATTGATCGTCAGATTGTTGATGGTCGTCGGCAGAGCGGAATCTGCCTGTGCTACTGCACCGTCATAAATGTAGTTTGCAGCGGGGCTGAGGGTCTTCGAACCGCCGTTATTCAGATTTCCCCCAATTCCCTTCGCATGTCCGGTGATGATCGTTGCCCCGGGCTCGAGCTTGAATGAAGTGTTCGCGCTTCCCCCGAGAGAGTTCGTGTCGAAGTCGATCGCCGAACCGCCGCGAATGTCAAACTGGATGTTGGACATCGACGGCGTGGCTCGAATGAGAACCTGCTTCGTCGTCCCGTTGAAAATGAGCGAATCGGGTTTTGTGGTGGTCGAATTAGTCGTAAACGCACCGCCCAACGCCTTGACATCTCCGCCGACGAACCAGTTGACCATTGCGCCGCTGCCGTTAGCGACATTAAAGGTCCCGTGCGAGATGATGTTTCCCTTTGTGATAACGGTGAAAGAATCCGCTCCACTCGACCCTGTCGAAGTGAAGTAGGCGGTAGTGTCGTCCAGAATGCAATCGCCGTTGATCGTGATCGTCTTGTTCGTCGCGACAATATTTGACGCTGTTAGCCGGAAATACTGTTTGTTGGATTTCATCACGCGCACGTTTCCGCCGATGACATTCCCCGACATACCGAGGTTCAACCCGCCGCTTTGATTGGGGCAATTCCACGTAAGGTTGTAGAAATTCTGGTTTCCGTTCGAGGGAGCGTTGCCAATGGCACTGTCGATCAAACATGTCGAACCGGTGCTCCATACTGCTTTGGGGAGAGTCCCGCCGTTGACATCGTGTTCATACACTCCCCCGTTGCCGAAGACAACCTTCGAGGAATCAAACACGCTGATCTTTCCGCTGAACGATCGAAGAGTTCCGGTGATCGTCACAGGAACATCCATCGCGAGAGAATCGGAAGCCAGAATGACGATCGTTCCCGAACCTGTCGGAACGTTTCCCCCCTGCCAGGTCGCCGAAGCACTCCATTTTCCACCACCGGTTCCGTTGCTCGTCTGAGCTTGTGTGTTGGCGTAACACATGAGCAAAAATAGCCCTGCAATTAATTGCCACCGTTTCATGCTGAATCTCCTTAAGCTTATTGTGGACATAAAAAGTCTTTCTCTTTTAACAAAAAAAAATTACCACCTGACACTTTGAATTTGTCTTCCTCACCACGGTAATTGATAAGAGATATCCGCCATAATGGTGTGCCGTACGTCTCCGTTAATGCTGATGGCGTCTGCCCACATATCGGTGTACTTCATATTGGAATATTCGTATGTGAAATTCAGCGTCGTCGCGTTATACACGATCCCGATGCCGAAAGAATAAACCGAATAACCTACAGGCACTCCATCCAATGGCGCCCCTTCCGGCTGAAAAACCTCGGCTTGTTCATAGGCACCGGCACGAAACGCAAGCCACGTCAGCGGGGTGAATTCGGCTCCAATGTGAAAAAGATTTGACGATAACCACGGATAGGTGACCGAACCGTCGCTGGCAGTGAATTTTGTCGACGCGAACGGTCGCATTTCATACTCCAACCCGAGACGAAGGTTTTCCCTCAGCGCAAAGGAGAGACCCACTGTCCCGCGCCACGGTATCATCGTCTTGTCTTTTCCACTGATATTTGCTGCTCTGGACGCGCCGGACGTGTCGGTCTGGACCTGCGTATTAAAAGTGCGCGTGATAACGGTCGGCGGTTTGACGGAGAAACCAAAGATAATGTGGCGGCTGCGGTAGGAGCCGCTGAGGGTGAACTCTGCTCCTCTGTACTTCGAGATCCCAACGCTGCCGACCCTGTTATAGATCGAGTCTAGCCTGAAGTATGAATTATAGATTATGAGTTTTCCGCGGTCGATCCGTGTCTCGAAGTCATCGCTCGACCCGTCTAAGAGCATTCCGCTGACGCCGAGCGAAACTTCACCGGAGACAGCCACAGAGAAGGCAGCGCCGTACCCATAGATTGTCCCGAGACGTGATTGAGATGAGAGATACCATTGAACGGGGATCGCATTGGAATCCACGTTGTTCGGCGGATAGATAGTGGCACCTTGCCTGACGGAAAGAATCGACGGCGACAAGACGTTATTGTTCTGAAAAAACCAGTCGAGATTCGCGTACTCAACCGATCCGATACCGGCGGCACACTTGAAATCTCCCAGGGCAAAGGGAACGGCCATGAACCCCTGGATCGGGAGGCCTTTGTTGGAGGAGTGGCTCCAACCCGGCGCAATGTTGTCGTAGGGTCGCTGGACCGTGTCTCCGGCGTTGGAATACTTCACTCCTGTTTTTGTCGTATCCGGGTTGCTGAGATAACCCGTTAACCCCTCCATCAGAAGGCTGAAGTTCGAATAGTATTTCAACGGAGAATACTGTTGGGTCTGATTGAGGGACGAACTGAGCTGGTGGCCGTTGAGCGTCACTTGAACCCCTTTCAAGTATTGCAGCGACGACGGATCCTGGAACATCAGACTGATGTCTCCTTGCACCCCCACAAATATATTTCCCTCAGCCGCTGAACGTACAGACTGAGAAGCAAATTGGTCAATACCCTGGATCGTGAGCGGATGCCCGAAACCTTGTGCAATGAGAGGCCGCTCCGCAATGGAGAGTAATACACTCACGATCAAGGTGGAAACAGAAATCGATCGCTTCATTGTATTATCGCTCCCAGGCTTATTCGCTGAACATCTCCGAGGTATGGCCCGATCGAACCGTAGCTGTAATCGAACGAAAGTTTCACAGAACCTATTGCTTGTTTTACTCCGCCGCCGAGGGTGAGTCCCTCATAATCGTAATTGAATTTGTAGCCCGCTCTCAGTGCAAATACTCCTGCATATTCATACTCAACGCCGAGATGTTCCTGCTGTCCATAGTCGTTGGGCTGGTATAGATCGAAGGCAACGCCCACCCGATTCTCGTCATCCGCCACGAGCAAGGCATCCTTACCTATGAGATCAGCGGCGATTCCCCAGCGGAAAAGGAGCGGCACCGGATTCGATTGTATTGCGTACGTCATGTTCTCCCCAAAGTTCTGGACAGATGCGCCGATTTGAATCGACCGGAACCCGGTGTTGTACCGAATCCCAACATCAAAAATCACGCCGCTGGCCCACGTCTTTACTTCCTGAGTCGTGACACCGTTCACCAGCGCCGAGACCATTTGCCCGTTGTAGAGTGATTCGTGAGCATATTTCACGGTTACACCAGTCGAGAATCTGTCGGTAAGATTGCGCGCGTAGCTCAAACCGACGAGATAACTAAAGGGATGAAAGGTATTCCCTGTCAAGCCCGGGTTGTCCACTTGATCGATGTAGGGGCGTGTAGTAACCGCTTCTTCAAATACGCCATAGTCGACATACTGAATCTGGACGCCGATCGCTCCTATGTTTCCGATGGGAGCTGCGTATGCCAGTGCACCCTGACGCGTATCGAAGATCCACTTGACGAAGGTTGACGAGAGCTCCGGATGTTCCACCAGGGCCAGTCCGCTCGGATTCCAAAACACTGCATCTGCACCCGAGGCCCAAACGCTGTACGCGTCGCCCAGCGCGGTCGCCCGCGCGACCGGCATCACCTCCAGGAATTCCATGGATGTGCTTCCGACCTTCTGAGAATACCCAAACGAAGAACAAAGAAGGCTTGCG
>CAYYHS010000304.1:0-4071 GCA_964471785.1 uncultured Chitinophagaceae bacterium | reverse complement strand
ATGATCCATTCAGGCTTCAGACGATTGCGCGCAAGCTCGAGATTCGGAGCGACGCTCTTAGGATCCATCTGCGCCCCTCCCAACTGATGGCACTTGATGCATTGAAACGCATTGAAGAGCTTCGATCCATCCGCCAGGAAGTGTGGATCCGGCGTGAACGATGCGTAGTCCCGCATCTCGAGAGATTGGCTGGACAGCCCCAGGAAATATTTCGTAACCGTATTGATTTCATCCTCGGTCAGCGAGAACGTTGGCATCCGAACTTTCAGCCACGGGCGAATTGGCGAAGGCGCCTTCAGAAAACTCTGCAGCCACGGTTCCTGAACTTTGCCCCCTTCTATAGTAATAAGCGGGGGCCCTTTCGTTGGATCGTCCAGAATCGCGGCAAAATACCCGCCCCGTTCTTCCAGTTGGTGGCAATTCACGCAGCCGTATCGGATCGTCAGCTTCTCTCCCGCATCGATATCGAGAAGGCGCTGAGTTTCGGGCTCGACATATTTGCTCCCTGGATTGTCAACTCTGAAGCTGAGCAGCACAGATCGAACCATCGCGATCTCTGTATCGGAGAAGGCGAACACCGGCATGCGCTGCACGATGCGGTCCGTTTGGAAAACGCGGGAATTCTTCAGCTTATTGCCAACCCAATTCCCCCACGTGTGCTCGATCTTTGTATCCCCGAAATCCATTTGCTCGACCAGTTTTCGCCCGAAGTCCGAGAGATCCACGCTCACTTTCCCCTCGTTTTCCATCCCTTTGATCTCGTGGCATCCGAAGCAGCCGTACGTGCGAATCACTTTTGCGCCCATCGCAATCTTTTCTTCGGAGTTGATGTCTGCGTTGAAGACCTCTTTAGGCCTATCATCGTGCATCGTCTGGAGATATGCGACAATGTCACGCGCTTCCTGATCTGTGAGCCGGAGGCTCGGCATCTTCGTTGTCGGATTATAATGTCGCGGGTTTTTGATCCAATCGAAGATCCAGTCCGGGTTTAGCTTCCCGGCGGCATGAGTCAATTCGGGGGCAATGTCGTAGCTAGATTCACGCGCGTTGCGTACCCGCTCGTCGTCCCCGATAACATGGCAGGCTTTGCATCCAAAGTTCTCGACATGTTCTTTGCCTAGGAGTGCGGATCCGCCAGCATATACTCCCTTTGGACGATCAAGCGCAAAGCTTGTCTCCTTCCCGATGCTAAAAAGATATGCCGTTACTGCGCCCGCTTCTTCTTCACTCAATTTGAAGTTCGGCATCCGTGTATGGGGATTGTATTCTTTTGGATTCCGAACCCATTGATAGACCCACTCAGGCTTTACTTTTGCGGGAAGCGAATTGAGCTGCGGGCCGATCTTTGGAAGGCTCTTGTATCCCCGGATTTCATGGCAACCAAAGCATCCAGATTCCAGAAAGGTCTGCCTCGCCTTCGAGAAATAGGGAGCACCTTTGAGTGCCTGGCGGTCGGTGTGACATCCGCTGCAGGAAGCGTAGACATCCATTCCGCGGAGAAGAGGCGTCTCCCAGTACGGATCCGCATCGCCGTGTGCCTCGCCCGCGGTCAACGCATGTCCCTGGCCACGGTGGCAAGGAGTGCAACCATATTTTTCGGGGTTATGGAACTTCAGCAGCTCAGAATGGGAGTGTGTCGTGAAGGGCTGCGGCGCATCGGTCATGTCTTTGTCGACAGCACCGAGGTGGCATGTCTGGCAGCGGTCCACGCGCGCCTTCACTTCGCCAAAATTGGATTTATCATAGTCGTTCATCACGACCTGACGAATCTCAATCGGGCTATGCTCTAAGGCTTTAATTTTCGTATCGAGCTTGTTCGCGTTTGCGTACATCGCGGTAAGTGCGGCATCAAGACTGTCGGCCGTATCCTTGTAATTGGAGATCGTGGCATTGGCAGCCTGAATCTCCGCAGCGATATCGTCCATCTTCTTCGCATCGGCGGCAATCTCGGCATCGAGGTCGTCGAGTTTCTTCTTCACTTCTGCACTCGGATGACCGTCGTGAAGACTTGTAGAGTACTGATAGTATTCTGCGTCCGAATTGCTGCGGGCGAATCTCCATGTGCGGGTGGCATCCGCGAGTTTTAGTTGAAGGCCATCTAGTTTCTTTACCGCTTCGAGGTACTCTTTGCTTTGAAGTTTTTGCTGTGCCTCCGCGAGCCGGCTTTTCAAGTCCGCGGCGGTGGCGCTGTCTACGGCTGCCATCGCATCGTTGTACTGAGCGCGGAGTTTCTCCTCGCTTAAGCGGTAATACTCGCTTTGGTATCCCTTCCACGGCCGCCGAACCAGCACTTCATCCACCACGGCCCAGAGTGTCGAGAGCAACAGCAACCCGCTGAAAACAAGATAGAATGTGGAGTAGTCCCTGTTTTCAATCGGGGTCTCTGCTCGTTTTCGAAACATTGACTGGAACTCCTTTGAGAGATGGCTAAAGTAAGTGAGAAACGCTACACGTTAAACCAGGGAGTAACCCAAATGTATTTTACTGGATACGCGCCAAAGACCGGCGGTGCAATCCGCAGAACGATCTTCAAGACGACGAACATCATCGTGATGAAGAGACCCAAGACCAGAAGATACCGGCCGAGACCGAGCTTCTTGAAAACGTCGGAATTCTTGAACTTCATGTAATGTCATCCCCCGAGGCCCGCATAGAATGCGGCAATAAAAAGAAAGCCAAATGCAGACGCTGCCAGATTCAGACTGTTGTCGGGAAAATGCGACGGCATGCCGAAGTATTCCGACAGGTCGAGGTTGTTTAAGACGACAACCTTGTGCGTGTCCCAATCCTGCCAAGGCAGAAAGAAATTCCATCCAGGACCCCGCATGAAGGTTCCCAGCATGATTAATGAGACCCAAAGAATCAGGAAGCCGAAGCAGAAAGTGAGGATGGCAAATTTTCTTTCTTTAAAGGTGTAATAGCCGTTTCCTTTTTCATTGATGTCGACATATGGAATTATCATCAAACCGACAATGATGATGGATGGCAGAACAACTCCCGCGATCCATGGATCGAAGTAGACGAGCAATTCCTGCAATCCAAGAAAATACCATGGAGCCTTCGACGGGTTGGGTGTCAGTGCGGGATTGGCCGGCTCTTCCAAAGGAGCGTTGATGAACACAGACCAGACAACGAGGATAAGAAGAACCACAAGCATGGCGATGAATTCGACTCGGACGAGGTACGGCCATACCTGGACCTTGTCGTCGAGGCGCGCTTCCTCCGGAATTTCTCCAAGGTCGTTCTTCCTCGCCTTCGTCCATGCCAGGATCGAATAGAAGATGACAAGAACGAGCAGACCCACGATGGGAATGTTATCCGGCTTCGTGACAAGTTCGAACAAATGTCTCATAGGGATACGATCTCTCGCGGTAGATTAAAAATTCTTTTTGCCTGTTTCGGGTCCCGAGATTCCCCCGTCTTTTCTGATACGCCAAAAATGTACGACCATGAAGATCGTTGCAATGAGTGGAAGAAAAATACAATGGCCAACGTAAAACCGTAAGAGCGTCGGGGGGCCCACTTGCGTGCCGCCGAGCAGAACAAAACGCACATCGGCATTTGGCCTCATGCCAAGTTGAGGTCCGAATGGTCCCTCGCTTCCGAGCAAGGGAGTGGCTCGAGCCATATTAGTACCGACCGTCACCGCCCAGATCGAGAGCTGGTCCCACGGCAGCAGGTAGCCTGAAAAACTTAGAAGAAAAGTGAGAAGAAGAAGAACAACGCCGACAACCCAGTTGAACTGTCGTGGCGGTTTGTACGATCCGGTAAGAAACACTCTGAACATGTGCAGCATAACCGTGATCACCATAGCGTGGGCCGCCCACCGGTGCATGTTTCTGATCAGAGGCCCGAACGGAACATCGTGCATCAGGTACTTCATATCGTCGTACGCGTACTGAGCCGTCGGCCTATAATAGAACATCAGGATAACGCCAGTGAGCGTGAGAACCAGAAAAAGAAGAAAGGTGATGCCTCCCATTCCCCACGTGTATCCGATATTGGTCGCATGGCGTGCGATGCGAACCGGATGAAGGTGGAGAAAAACGTTGTCGACGATCTGCAGCGCGC
>CAYYHS010000303.1:0-4072 GCA_964471785.1 uncultured Chitinophagaceae bacterium | reverse complement strand
CTGCTCGTGCAGGTCCGTGATGATGTGGATGCGTGTTCTTGAGTTATGCGCGTTTCAACAAAAGACGCGAGGAGGCGAAGGATGACAAATAAAGGACTTTCACGATATGCACTGTATGCAATTGATCGATTGATAGATTTATCTCCTGTCATTATTCCCCGGGTTCTTCATCGTTCGATCATTACAATACTTGGGGGCAGCCACGTTTTCGCGTTTTATCGAAAGAAGTACGCCCGAATACTAAAACGGGCCAAAGCCTTCAATAAAATTCTCGTGCTTGGAGATATCGGTATTGGGGACGCCGTAAACGTTCAACAGGTTGTCAACATATTGAAGGATCTTTTCCCGGAAGCTGCAATTGATTACCTCTGTCATGTATCCTGCGGTGAGATTCTTTCTCCCTTGCCCGCTGCCAACCGTGTCTTCGAACTTTTCCAGGGGCACGGCGTTGCCTCAAGACACGAACATCTCAAAATTCGATCACTATTGCAGCAAAGCGAGTACGACGTGATATTAAACTTCTCACCGTTTGTCAATACGAAGAAATTGGGGGCAACGGCAGTTGTTGCAGATCTATATATTCCCATGGCAGCCTACGTCATGCGAACGTGGAAGATGAGTGGAGGGCCCAGACACATCTCCTCTATGTTGCGGCTGTTCCTTCAAGAGTTGTTCGTCGGCGTCGTACAAGGCGGCACGCGAGCTTACGCCGAGGGGATGGATGGGCGGGCGGCTACGCAGTTCGAAGGGAATAGCATATACTTGTCGCACCTGGCAATCGAGACGGCGCGGCAATTCCTGAAAAGACAAAACCTGCAGGATTCAGAGCGACTGGTATTTTTCAATCCGGACGGAAGCTGCAAGTATTCGCAGATACCCTACGTCTTACAGATTCAAATCATAGAGCGGCTGCTGGCATCGGACGACATTGGCGCCATTCTGATCGGAGCTGGTCATTCTGACGTGGGCATCGAGAAGAGAATCATGAGATCGCTTCAGGGCATGACGAGGGGAAAACTATTTATTGTGCCGCCGCAGCCGCTCCCGGTATTCGCCGCAATCACCGACGCGTGCGATGTCTTCATTTCCGGTGATGGCGGTCCAGTCCATATTGCTGCCGCAAAAAAAATCCCTATTTCCAGGGAGGATTCTGTTCGAAATCACACTGCTGTCGTATCGATCTTTGGAGCAACCGACTCGCGGATGTACGGTTATGATTCCGCACTGCCGGATCATTTCCCGGCATACCAGAAGGCTCCATCGAAAGTCTTTGTCGGCAATGCGTCATGCAGAAACATCACGTGTGTCAATAAGCTGGGAAAGTCGTGCAAGGAAGTGCGATGTTTTCAGGAAATTGATGCAGAAGCGGTAGCGTCATATGTCAACTCATACTGCCGCCAGCTCCGAATGCAGGAAGAGCATCTTAGCGACCGAGTAGAGATCCTGTGAACATGCTGCTTTCAAACAAAAGTCTATTGCTTGTCCTCTGTACTTTTGTCATGGGCTTCTTCACGGCAATTCCACCCGGTGCGACACAAATCGAAATTGCTCGGCGTTCTCTGAATGGATACCCCTTCTCGGCACTCATGATAGTGCTTGGCTCGGTGCTTTCTGATGCGATGTATGGTGTGATCGCCTTTTTCGCCGTGGCTCCATTCCTTCAAGACTCTAAGGTTATGGCCGGATTCTGGATTGTTAACGCATCAATCCTGATTTTCCTCGGGATCTTCGTGATCCGTCAGAGCAGCCGCCGACAGACGATGGAAGATATCGGCGGCAGTGTCTTGCCCAAAAAGAATATCGCCTTCTTCACTGGGTTTTCGCTGGCTGTAACTAATCCCCTCATGGTTGTCTGGTGGTTGCTTGGTGCGCGGATCATGAGCAATCTCGGCCTCTTTAGGAACGCGAATAAGGGAGACACTGTGTTATTGCTGGTTGCAGGGAGCATCGGCTTCGGAACGTACCTTGCTCTGCTGACATTCATCGTCTATCGGGCGAAGAAATTCCTCTCCGAGCGATTCATACGATCAGCCACCGCGTTCTTTGGCGCGGCCCTACTGTGTCTCGCCCTTTACTCCTTGGTGGAAGCTGCCATCGAATTCAGTAAGTAGGCCGCTTCATTTGTCCATGCCGGTCATTTCCAGGAGATATCTTAGATGTTGGACAAGCTCTTCTTGTAACATCTTCTCCTTTTATGTTGCCGGTGTTCAAAAAATCTCCATTGCGCCTGAACTTTTGAGTTTACCTCCAATTCCCTGTTCGTCTCCACTTTTTCAATCTTGTTCCTTACGAATGCTTTGTTTGATTCGTGCATGAGAATCGCATTCACCCCCTTATTCTGCATATCAGGACGTACTGCCGTCAGGTAAAGATCTACCTTCCTGTTATGTTTCAGCGCTCTTAGCACATGGATAAACCCAAATGGGAAAAGGCTGCCGTTGCATTTCTGAAACGCCGCTGAGAGCGAAGGCATTGCGATCCCAAATGCAACGACCTTGTTCTTCGAGTCCAGAACGACCGGTACGTACTCAGGCACGATGTATCCGAAATATTGCTTCACGTACATCTCTACCTGTTTTTCCGACAACTCGACGAACCCGTAGAGATCTTTATATGCAGCGTTAAGCACGCAGAAGATTTCCTTTGCGTACGGGAGCATTTCTTTGGCCTTTTTGACCCTCAGAACATGGAGGTGATTCCGCTGCAATGCGATCTCAGCAATTCTTTGAATTTTGTCCACTACTTCCGAATGCATTGTTACTTCGTATTCGACCCAGTCGCTATCTTTGGAGTACCCTGCTTTTTCTATGTGTGAGGAGTAGTATGGATAATTGTAGATGGCCCCAAACGTGCTCACTTCATCAAAACCTTCTATGAGAGTCCCTTCACCGTCCATATCTGTAAACCCCAAAGGACCATGAATACTGGTCATTCCCTTCGATTTTCCCCATGCCTCAACGGCATGAAGAAGGGCCGAGGAGACATCGTTGTCGTCAAGAAAGTCGATCCATCCGAAACGGACCGTTTTCATCCCCCACTTGTCATTGTACTTTGTATTAATGATACCGGCAATTCGACCGACTATCTTCTTGTCCCTTATCGCTATCCAATATTTTGCTTCGCAGAAATCAAAAGCGGGGTTTTTATCTTTTCTAAGCGAGAATAGCTCCTCGGAGCGGAGAGGAGGAACCCAGTACGCATTTTTATCGTAGAGATCGTATTGAAACGAGACAAATTGTTTCAGCTCGTTGAGATTCTTGACCTCGTTTAAAACTGTTTCCATAGTAATCCTTTTTTTTTCGCGTCAGGACAAACATGTGGAGTATCATGCCACTCGAACATCTGTCCTGCATTAATGGAACCTACGACAAGAAATACAAAGAATACGTTTCGTTGAGCTCTTCAGCGATTGCATCGCCTGGGCCACCGTGTGAGCCCCTCTCCAAGGATATGGCAACCGGAGAGACTGTAATGTCAACGACTCGTACCTCCGACGCATCTCCCCGATGGAATCTCTGTATAGGGAACATATTCGAAGATCACCGATGGCTTATCAAAAACATTACTCCTCAACCCGGATTAGCAGATGCTATTCGGGTTATAGACTAAGATGTTCACGATTTCATGGTTGACCTTCGCTTCTCGGGGTGGCTATGCCGAAGTGAGCATCGTGAGGAACTATCCGGATCAGGAACCGAGGCTCGGATTCATGAGTTGAATGGTGCAGAAGTGCGGAAAATTCAGGTGCCACGTCGCACCGATGAACGGAAGAAAGGCTGCTCTGTGCCTCGATTGTCGCGAAGATCTGGAACATCGCGGTAGCGTCATTTCGGGGAGGGCTCAACGTGAACGTATTCGGACGGGGATTGTCCCCGCAGAGCAACAGAGGGTGCACTCGAAGAGACTTCCGGGATCAACTGAAGCTGGCGCCGGATGACGGCGAGCTCTTTCTGCAGTATCGCTTCCATCGTTTGAAATTCCAGCACCCGCATTTCGTCCGTCTTCGCATGAAGCTGCTGAAGCATCAGCTCCGACTTCAGGCTTACCTGGTAATCCAGATCCGCTTTCAGCC
>CAYYHS010000302.1:0-4079 GCA_964471785.1 uncultured Chitinophagaceae bacterium | reverse complement strand
AATATGTGTGGGGATGCGGCTTCCACTGGTATGTGGGAGATCATTTCGAAAACGTCAGATTAGTACATGATGCTTACCCGGACAAGGCCCTGTTGTTCACAGAAGCCACCGACTCAGAATTCGATGCCGGCATCTTAAAGGATTGGAAATGGGGGGAAATCTGCGCCAGGTCGATGATCATGGATCTAAACAATGGCGCATGCGGGTGGGTTGGATGGAACGTCATTCTGGATGAACGGGGCGGTCCAAACCATGTCGGGAATTACTGCACGGCGCCGATCATCTGCGATACAAAAACCGGCGCCTTGACATACATGAATACGTTTTACTACATAGGACACTTTTCGAGATTTATCCGTCCGGGGGCAAAGAGAATTATCTGTTCTTCTAATTCGGATGATCTCTTGACGACAGCCTTTCTCAATACTGATGGGAAGATCGCAGTGGTTGTGGTAAATCAAACTGAGAACGAGATAATGTTTTATACGTGGATAGAAAACAGAGCTGTTAAAACAAATAGTCCGGCGCATTCCATAATAACGCTCGTACTATGACGCGGAGTTGTGCGACCTTCATGTGAAACAGTTGGCTAGTGCCGTTTCCAATAATAAATATTGTATTTGGAGGCCAGAGTCACACTGAGCGACGCCCTGACAGTGTGCCGCTGTACGGCATCCCGTACAGCGGGACTTCGACTCGTCCTATAGAACAGGACTCGCTCAGCATGACTGTCGGGGCGGAGTCGAAGTGTCTAATGAGGAAATAATACAGGAATATTTTTGGGAAACGGCACAAGAGATCGACCAACATCTGCATTCTCTTCTTATGATGCTCCTGCGGATGTTCGAGGTAGGTGCAGGACGAAACCGCACGGGATAGATCTCATCTTCTTATTCTGTTTTGAATTTCCTCCATGAGCCGCGCTGCATTCAATGCGCTTGGATTTTGGCGGAGAATCGCCGTAAGGAATTCCAGCGCTTCTCCGTTCCTGCCCGACTTGTAAAGAGCGAGTGCGTAATAAAACTTCGCTTCTTCGTATTGTTCGCGCGGAAATTGCACGCGCGAGCGGGCATTGAGATCGAGAGATTTACCAATCTGCTCAATCGCCGCGTCGGGCGCCCCTGCCTTCAGATAGAGCACCCCCAATTTAAATCGAATAAACTGATCTTCAGCGAGAGAAAGCGAACTGAGAAACGATCGTTCAGCTTTTCTGAAGTCCCGCAGCAGAGTATACAAGTCTCCTAGGCGCATCGGAGGAAACGGATCGTCCGGGTACATTGCGCTTACTGCTTCATACTCTTGTACGGCGCCGGGAAGATCTTTCTTCCGAATGTAAACATCGGCGAGCTCGTAATGCGCTTCACTCCAACGGAGGCTACGCTTCGTAAACATCTGCGCCACCTTCTCCACGTCGCTGGCTGGAATCATCTCATTCGTGGAAACGGTCTCCGTGAATGGCCATCGACGAAGTAATGCCTTCATGGTTACGGCGCCAATTTCTTCATCCAGGGCTGTCCATCGTACCGAGGCGAAGAGCAGGCTGTCCGAAATCGATTGAGAAAGTTTCGCACGTTCTTCGGGAGAAAAAATTGAGAGTTGTCCGAGTGACCGACACCAGGTTTGCGAGAGCAAGATATAGCCCCGAAGCCTAGGATGCACATGTTCCCACAGTAACTCTTTGCCGAGAATACCGTTCGGGGATTGCGAGCGAAACGCCGATTCGACGTCTGCGACAACGACGGCCGGCGGACTGGCCAGATTTCGGATGATCTGATTATATTCCGAGGTTGCTCTAAAACGGAGCCCGTCTAAATCGCGAGCTTTCCCGTATGCGGTTTTCGCCGAATCGAATTTTCCTAGCGCATCATAGCATTCTGCCAATCTGTAATATGACATCGCCCACATTGAATCCATGGATACGCTTTTTCGATACGCAGCGCATGCCGAATCTTTCCCCGACGGTTCTTTATACCCTGTTTCGAGCAGCGAGGATACTTCAGCTGCCTGTCCGTCGCTTAGCGATTCTTGGTGCATTGACACAAATGGAGGCAAGCTCCGCTCATTGGTGACAAGAGTTGAGAAGATGATGGGAATATGATTCTCGCGGGCGACATCGATCGCGGCACGCAGATTCCTTTCAAATGCATCTGTTGCCTTCTTATAGAGGTCGCCGTGATATGGAATCGCCTTATCCTTCGTCATTTGCTGCATCAGTGTTCCCGACTGCGGCATCACGCTGCTTCCAGCGAGCCAATGCGATACGCTCGTTATTGCATTCTCCAATAGAACAAAGGTTTTGAAGGATCTGAGTCTCTGATACGTTCGAATCAGCCATCGCTCGTGCCCCAACGAGATCGTCGATCCGACGCCAAGGGCACCATAGAATTCATTTTGACCGGAATACACCAGGAAAACATCGGGTTTGTAGTCCACCAATTCACCGATGAATTCGAGAACCGTATAGCTGTTGGTCGCGGTCAGACTGGCGTTTACGATTTCGATATTCTTCCCCGGAAAAATCGCTTCCAACTGTTTTTGAAGAAGATGCGATGGTGTTAGGTTGAACTGGTACGGAAAACCCGCCGGGGTCGATTCACCCAGAACAAAAATGCGGAGCGAATTCTGACTCTTCCGCTCAGTGAAATCATCCGCAACAATCTCCGGGAGGTAATAGCGTTCTCGGTCAAAGTAGCGAAGCCCGACTTTTGGATTAATCCGAAAATATGCGTTCCCGTTTTTTGAAGCGGAAATAACCAGATCGTAGTTCTGTCCGTAATGGGAATACCGCAAGATGATTTCGATGACGAGGAGAAGAAGGACCAGGATGAAAAAGGTAAAAAGGATAAACAGACGGCGTTTTTGCGGACCAAAAGAAGCGGTGGTATGGGATATTTTCAGTTTCTTCTTCGTCAAGGAGGTATCACGCTTTTGGTAGATTCGGCAATGTCTCGCTTTCATCGGGGACTGGAAATCTCAGAGGCAAACTGCTTGAATCCTCGAGCTTGATGTTACTTTCTTTCCGAGAAAGTCCCGCTGTACGGGATCCCGCTCTTTTATATTATTGAAGGTAGCGGGAAAAGTAACCAAATGCCGCTTTACGGCATCCCGCCTTTTTTTGTTTTTTGAGCGGGAGAAATCTTGTCGAGATCGTAAGGCGCAATTCAATCCCAAGCCCACCTGCCGCCAGTTTCGGTGCACCGGGAGAGATCAGGAACGAAGTAGTAAAGCTGGACACCGAAACTGGAACCCTTCGATTGAATCTTCCCCCCTCGCAACCAACGATTTCGACGAGATTTAACTAGGGAAGCGGCGAGGGCCTCGGAATCGGCGGCGTTCTGCGATGGCGGCGATGCGTGCGTTTAGAAAACGGCAAGCAAGGCCCATGGCATGCGCGAGCCGTTTTCTTCGGCAATTGTGGGGAAGCATCGCTGCGTTCCGATTCCGAAAGCTCTTCCCGCTTTCAAAAGGCTATGAAAGGCGGGATCCCGTACAGCGGGACTTTGCTTCTTTCTCTGGTATCAGAAAAAGAAGAGAGCAAAGAGACCGTCAAACTGAGACACCGTACATTCACAACAATTGATCTTTCTTCGCCGGCGCACGTTGAGATTGATGAATAGCTCCTTTTGATGCCAGGATAAGAATGGGCGCGAAGTTTTTCGGAAGTCGCGAATTATTAATACCAGATCCTCTTTCCCATTCTACGATCGATAGCTGATCAAGGGAGAATTTTTCCACTCCTGCGCCATTCGTTCACCCATTCCCAATTCGGATATAACATTGGCGAAGCTGTGATTACGCCGCCAAATCCGATAACGCGCCGGGTGAACATATTCGCGGGTTGAATCTCCACTGCCTTTAAATTCCGGTAGTATATTTCTACTGAATATTTTTGTGCGAGGTCTGCAAGATAGCCATTCATTGATTGCTGCCGTTTTCTTGCAGTGAGATTTGTTTTGATGTTGATCCGTAGCGAATCAGGCTCAGGAAACTCTCCGATTCTGATTCTTTTCTTTCCAAGTACTTTGAAGACTGAATAACCCTCCGGGAGCTTTACCGGTCCAATTAAGCGAGCGGTGTCG
>CAYYHS010000301.1:0-4085 GCA_964471785.1 uncultured Chitinophagaceae bacterium | reverse complement strand
CGGAGGCGACGATCGCTTCCCAGACAGAAATGCAGCAGATCGGTCCGGTCGGCGATGCGAACGGAGCCGGCTCCGGCCCGGTGGCAATCCAGAACGATGTGAAGATCGAAGACGATGGGCCGCCCCCCGATTTCGTCCCAGTGGAGAAACAGCCGGTTCCGGTGAAGAACCCTTCGCCTGCATACCCGGAAATTGCACGGCGCGCCGGAGTTGAGGGAACAGTCTGGGTTAAGATTTGGGTCGACAAAGAGGGAAGAGCGAAAAAAGCTCAGGTTCTAAAATCGGATGCGGAATTGTTCAACCAAGCCGCGATCGATGCGGCGATGCAATGGGTCTTTACTCCCGCCGTCATGAACAATGGTCCGGTTGCGGTATGGGTCTCAATCCCGTTCAAGTTCAAGTTGAATCAGGGGCACTAATTCTGCCATGGACCCTGACAGGCCGCTGATTTATATTGGATATGTGTTTTCCGCAATCCTTTTTGTCGGCGGTCTCGTCATCGCATCTGGATTGTTCATGCCCCCCACGATGCCTCAGAAATTCAGGATCATGTTTGGCGTGGTGATGCTGTTGTACGGTGTCTACAGGTTCGTCAACATCCGCATTAAACAGCAGCAGAGAAATGAAGATCGGTCCCTTTCATAGTTTGCTACCTCTCTTTTCCCTGATTTTGTCCCTTCCGTGGATGGGTTGTCAAGAAGATACCCGCGACTTGCCGACACGGGGAAAACTTGTCATGATCTCGTCGGAGGATATATATCCTTCGATCGACAAGGAGGTAAAAGACTTTGAGTCGATGTACGAGAAAGTGCACATCACCCACCTTCAATCGACGACGCGGGATGCGGTTGTTCAGCTCCTAAACGACAGTGTCAAACTTGTCACAAGTCCCAGGCCTCTTAATGCGGAAGAGAGGGGGGTGATCAAGAAGTATAATCTGGAGGTGGATACGTTTACGATAGCGTACGATGCCGCCCTGGTTCTCGTCAACGAGAAGAATACGCTCGATCACATTAGCATCGACGAGTTGCGCGAAATCATGCTGGGAAAAAAGACGACGTGGCGGGAATTGGGGGAGAAGAAAGTCGGAGGAAAAATTATCGTTGCCATGGGAGGTCCGAATAGCGGCATGTACGAGTACGTGCTGCAGAGGGTAACGGGGTTCGTTCCCTTTGCCAACGTCGTGTATCCCTGTACGACAACGACACATGCAATTTCCTTCGTCGCCGAGCACGCCAACGCGATCGGTTTTGTCAGTCAAAGCTGGGCTTCCGAGACTCCAGCGAGAACCAAAATCCTCGCCGTCGGCGATCCGGCGTTCCGGAGAGATTCAACATCGACCACAATGGAGTTTTTCCCTCCATTACAGGCGCATGTGTACCGGAACTATTACCCCCTGCGGCGCACGCTCTACATTTTTTCCAAAAATGCGGGCTCCGGCGTCGGAGTGGGCTTCACGGCGTATGTCACCGGGTCCGAGGGCCAAAAGTTATTTCTTAAGAACGGATTGGTGCCGGCGACGATGCCCGTTCGTCTCATACAACTTCAATCCCAGTAATCGAGGTACTTTCCCATGCACCGCTTTTATCGATCTCTTTTGTTCTTTGTTGCTTTCACAGCCGCGGGCGTGTGCGCCCAGGACGATGTAAAACTTGGGAAAGAAGCGCTGGCTCAGAAATCGTACAGCGCTGCTATTGATCACTTCCAGGCGGCGCTCAAGGCGACGCCACGGAGCGCCGAGGTCAACCGCTATCTTGGCGAAGCGTACCGTTTGAAAGGGGTTAACGACTCCGCACAGATGTTCCTGCAGCGCGCTGTGGACCTCAACGACGAAGATACGACAGCCATGATTTCGTTGGGGACATTCCTGTTGAAAACCGGGCAGTCCGACAAGGCGATGAAAGTCTTCAACTCGGTGATGAAGTTAGACAAAAAGAATACGGATATCGCCATCGCGTACGGGAACATCTATCTCGAACTTGATTCGCTGGACAAGGCTATCGTCTACTTTTCAAAAGCAAAGGAGATCAACGAGAACCTGCCTGCGGTCTATGTTGGTCTGGCGGAGGCGTACGGAAGGCAGAATATCAACGTCCTCGCAATTTCGAACTACCAAAAAGCTGTCGAGTTGGACTCGACCTCAGCAGCCGTTCATTACAAATTGGGCAAAGCTTTCTACAAAGGCCGGCTCTACAACGATTGCGCGATTCAGTTTGAGACTGCCGTCAATCTTGACCCGAACAATGATGTCTATGTCTTTGATGTGGCCGATCTTTTCTATCGCGCCAAACAGTGGAGGGAGTCGGCCCGGTTCTTTGTACGATACGTTGCTTTAAAAAAAGATAACCAGGTTGCGTACAACGAGTATGCAAGAGCTCTTTTTGGCGGGAAATTCTATAAGGATGCGGTACCGGTGCTCGAAATAGCGATCAAACTCAATCCCGCGGCCTTTGACCTCAGACCAATGTACGCCTACTCCCTGTACGAAATCGGCGAATATCAGAAATCCATCGATGTTTACAAGACCATTCCGAAAGATTCCCTCGACGCTGAAAATTATATCCAGCTGGGCAGATCATACATGAAAGTGAAGGATGTTGACAATGCTATTGCGAGCTTCGAGAGGGTCATTGCACTGGATAGTTCTTCGACGGAAATTAGCACGGACCTGGCCGGAGCATACATGAGCAAGAAAATGTATGACAAAGCCGCTGCCCAGTATTCGAGAAAACTGACAGCGGACCCGAAAAATATCGGCGCTCTTGTCAACGGCGGCGTCTGTTACATGGTCGTCGGGAAATATGATACCGCCAAGACAATGATGCAGAAAGTCATCGAAGTCAGGCCCGCTCTCTTCCAGGCATATCTGTATCTCGCGAGTTGTTTCTACCGGCTTGACTCGCTTGAACGCTCGGAAAAGCAGTACGAATTGGTAATCTCTATTATCGATACCGTTAAAATAGATACTGCCGAACACAAAACCAAAGAGGAAAAATTCGGTGCCCAGCTTCTTGAAGCGAATAAGTTCATTGGGTTGATAGAATTGCTCGGGAAGGATTATCCTACCGCAATTGAGTACTTAAAGAAGGCGGTCACGCACGAAGCGAAGGACAAGAAGGATGCAGAAGCGCACCTGTGGCTGGCACAATCGTACGCTCTCTCATCCGGCAGTAAAACCATTACTGTTGATGCGGCGGATGAATTCAGAAAGAAGGCGATCGAGGAGTACGAAACCGTTTTGAAAATCGATCCCAAAAACAAAGTTGCCGGAAAAGAACTTCAAGGACTTAAAGGCGGCTAAGGGCTGCCAGAACTCTCTGTTTCGCTTATCTCAAATAACAACCAATAAGAGAAAAGGTGACTTATGACGCATCTTTCCAAGCGATGGTTTTCTCCAGCGGTTCTTTTTGGTGCTGCGAGCGTGCTCCTCGCCGTGGCGCTTAGTTCCTGCAGTAAGCCTCACTCTCCTGTCATTGCCGAATGGGATACATACCAGGACCCGTTCTACGGTTTCGAGCTGCAATATCCGAAGGGGTGGCTTGTCAACGCCGAAGCGAACCGCATCAAGATCTATTCATCCCAGGAAGCCGCAACATGGTTCTTCGATCCTTCCAGCGGAGGGAAGAACGGCGTCGAAATCCTTTTCGGGTTTGAGAATTTCACAGCTACCGGCGTTTCGACGCTCGACGCTTACGAAGCGCAGACAAAGGATAAGCTTTCCGGAATCGGCGCGATCGATGCCGACCAGCCTGCAACCCTTGGCAAGGAACCGGGCCATGTAATTTCTTACACCTCAAAAATTGCCAAGGGAGTCACAATCTACGGAAGAAGGCTTGTCACGGTCCGGGACAGCGTATTCTATTACGTGAACCTGGCGGGGTTCAACGACGACTACCAGCTCTATTCCGGCGTTTTTGACACCATCCTTGCCTCGATCAAGCTACCGAAGCCCAAAGTGGCGGTGAATAAGGTCGATGAAGACAAGCCGTCGACCGACTTGACGAAATATGCCGGAGAATTTTTCCAGTTACAGTACCCCGACAATTTCGAATACAGCTTCCCTCCGAAAAAAGGAGAGACGATTT
>CAYYHS010000300.1:0-4104 GCA_964471785.1 uncultured Chitinophagaceae bacterium | reverse complement strand
GGCGATCGGTAAGAGAGTATGTGTTGTCGGGTGTATAACCTAAAAAAGACCATTCCGGATTCAGCTTCTCCGAGCTAAAAAAATCAGAGTGTGGAACCATCCATGGAATTCCGCCGCTCGGCAATCTGGGGGCGGTTCTAGCTGAGTTAACCGGATAATCTGCTGTCGGCTTACCGCTTGTATCATAGCTTACCTGGTTTACCAATCCCTGGCGTCCCTGACCATACCACTCGTTGCCATTTGCATTGCGCCAAAGGGGATGAATAATCCAGCTTGTGCTGTCATCAAGCATGACAGCGGCCGAGCAATGGTTCGGGTTTTGAAATAATGCACCGGAGATCTGGAGGTCATTGAGATTGAAGAAATCGCCGAGAACGACCCACGAAGATTGATCACCTGTAAGCTTCGCGCTTCTCATAACTTTCTGACCGCCCGATACATCGCGCGCAAAACAATAGTAATAGTAGCCCTTGTATTTCCACATCACCGGTCCCTCAGCCCAGCTATACGGGTAAGAAGGGGCAGGATTTATCCAGCATAAATTATATACGGCGCCGCTTGGCTCTCCGTCATTGCCCAATTGAACTATCCAGTTATTCACCTGGCCGTTCTTCACCAATAAGTACCATGTGCTGTCGTCATTGATAAAGATGGAATTATCATAGCCTAAACCAGGAACGACTGAAGGCGTGCTCATCAGCGTCGGGGCACTCCATGGTCCCCTTGGATCACTGGCGGTGACAAAATACATTGAGTTCGATCTTGAGAAAAAATCCCAGTAGGTGTTGTTGTAAAAAACCATCTGACCTCCCCAACATCCACCCGAAGGCGCATCGCCGTAGTTCGACCATGAAGCGGAGACCGGTTGCGCCATAGCTTCCCAATGGATAAGATCGGTTGAATGGTAAATGACCGGGGTTGGGTTGAATGATGAACCGGTTGTGTAAAAGTCGTTTCCAATTTTAGTTAATGTGCAATCCGGATGGTCGCCGGAAATCACAGGATTTGTAAATGTCCCGAACGACGGAGATTGGCCATAAGCACAGCAATAGGCCAGCACTCCGAGAACATAGACGGTAGCGCGCACGAATTTCATTTTCTTCCCTCCTTAACTCTTCTGACTTGAAGTATTCTTGCCATCGAACGGGTTCGCCGAATTTCTCCGTGGCGATTACTTGAGCAAAAGCAGTTTTTTCGTTTCGACAACATTGCCCGCCCTCATTTGATAAATGTAGACTCCGCTCGCAAACCCTGCGCCGTTGAATGAAGCTGTATAACTTCCTGCTTGCCGCTCACCCGTAAACAGTGTGACGACCTCCCTTCCGAGCAGGTCGTACACTTTGATTGTCACAGTACTGTTTACTGGTAACTGATAACTGATTTTTGTCGTCGGGTTGAACGGGTTTGGATAGTTCTGCGAAAGTGTGAACTCCTTCGGGACTCCTTTGACGAATTCGCTAACAGCGAGCAGGGTCCCTGTTGTAAAATGCGACGCGGAGGAATAATTGCCCTCCCCCCCCGCATTCCTTGAACAAACATGCCAGTAGTAAATAGTCGTGGCATTCAGTGGGGTCGACAGAATCATCGTCGTGTCCACGACGATCGTATCGCGGATCACAGCCAAAAACGCATTATCGGTCGCAATCTGCATATGATATGCTGTTGCCGTCGCCGAAGACCGCCAGACGAAGGTCGTCAGGCGCGATTCGCTAGTGGTTGACCTTGGCGACACAAGCGCCGGGGCAAGAGCCGGCTGCATGGTCGTTGTAAACGAATCCGTCACGGAGAACGCGCTTGCACCGCCGATGTTGTATGCACGCACCCGCCAGTAATATTTTGTCAGACCGTTCAGTGACAATGCCCTGAAGGTTGTGTCAGCCGTAGAGTCTTTCGTCACCACAAGCGAGGAAAAGGAGGAACTGAGAGAGAGCTGGCATTCGTATCCCGAAGCAAGCGAGGCTGAGTGCCACTTCAGGAGAAGCGTATCGATGCGTTGACCGGTTGCCCCGACAATCGGCGTGTAGAGCACCGGTACTGATGGAGCGGTCATCACGGTGAACGAATCAGCGCTGCTGAAATTACTGGCACCCATCGGATTGATCCCGCGGACTCGAAAATAGTACTTGGTCCCGGCCGTCAGCGGCCCAACGACGTTGACAGTATCCATGGTCGAGTCGTTGACAACAAGCGAAGAGAACGTCAGGGTGGCGGAGACTTGCCAATGCCACCGATCCGCGTCCGAAGTCGCGTTGCAAAGTAGGACGATGATTGCCGGCTGGCTGGCTGCGTTGTTTGCAGGAGAAAGAAGCGCCGGAACCAAAACGGGTGCCTGCGAGAACACATTCGACACCAAACCGGCGATGGCAGTTTTCAGGGGATTGATGGCCTGATCAAGGAGCGTATCGGCCGACACCGTGTAGGAATAGTTCCGGTCGCGAGCGCTCTTCGCCGAGGCTAAGGCCGAAGCAACGGCTGCCCAGGAACCGGGAGTGTAGTCGTACCGGTCCAACCAGTTTGCCGCCACGATAAGCGAGTCGAGCCCGTTATAATTCGTGCCAACGTCGGCGGCGGCAAAGAATGAGGGCTTGCATTGATCGTTCGAATCCCACAATGATGAGGACTGGCCGGTCTTGAATGTATTGGCATCATCCAGTCCATCTTTAGAGACGCTTATTATTTTGCCCCGGCCTGACTTGTAACTCCGTTCAACAAAACACTTGAATAGCATACCGTACTGGTCCGCCTGTGTTGCCAGAACCGCCGCGGATGGAGTGGCGCTGCCTGTCGTTACGTCCAGTTCAGTGACCGACATTTCCGAACAAATAGGATAAAATTTATTGTATGAGGTGATGAAATCTGCCGCAGCGGGAGAATTGTTTGCATCGTGCTCCTGCATCCCGATGCCATCGAGATAACCGGCCTGGTAAATCGGGGTGAGAAGCCGTACGATACCATTGGCCTTCGCTACCGTTTCCGTATTGTAGTCGTTATAATAGAGCTTCAGTTGTGTCTCGCCGTACAACAGCGTATACTTGCGAGATAGCTGGAATGCCAGCATCACATACGTTGAATCTCCGAACGTCGTGTACCATTCATTGCCGGAGGTGCGAACCATTCCAGTCCCGTCATCGATCGCCTCGTTCACGACATCCATCGCCGACAATAATCCGGGCCAGCCCTGGTGGATGATCCTGAATACTTCATGAATATAATTGTCCATCCGGATGATCATGCTGTCCTTCGACAAACGGGATCCGTTCGTGATGTATCCGGACCGGAAGAACTCCGTGGGAGCCGAAGCGTGCCACACCAGATTATGCCCTCGAAACGTGAAGCCCTGTCTTCTTGCCCAGTTCAGCTGCGCGATCAAATCTCCGTTGAACCGAATGACCGGGTGAACGTTCATCGAGTCTCTCGCCGCGCCCAAGGCAACCGCATAATTTGCCGCGCTGGTAGTCAGGTCCACGGTGTATTGTAACTTCATGTTGTTTCCCGGCGACATCGAATTCATGTGATATTTCACCAGGTATCCGCCGTTCGGATCGACCACCGCCGATTGACCCGCAACAACAGAATCGCTCGGAAAGCCGACATGCCGGTAAGAAAGAATGCATCCTATGTTAAAATCGTTTGCGTAGACTGTTTTGAGCGCCGGAACATTTGTTTGAATCTGGGCAAACACGTTGCCCGAAAAGATCGTTATGAGAACTGCCAGAAGCATCCTCCTCTTACTCCCTCCAACACTATTCGTCCTTGTCATCATTATACAGCTCCTTCTATTCCTAGAAAAAAAGCATTCACGGCTTGTCATCATTAGGCTAACGTTATATCGGATAGAAATCAGTCACTAAAGTCATCTCAAAAACCCCAGAGGAATGTCATCCTGAATCCCGCTGCTTCCCAGGCGGGATGAAGGATCCATGCCATGATACCAGCATGGGATCTGAACATTTTTGAGGTGACTTCAAGTGGCAACATCTTGAATCAAACAATTGACATGCTCAACGAAAAGGTTACACGCGATTGAACGAAGATATTGACATCTCTCAAATAAAAACGGCCCGCCCGTTATCCACGGACGGGCCGCACGTACGGCGAAAAAGA
>CAYYHS010000299.1:2680-4117 GCA_964471785.1 uncultured Chitinophagaceae bacterium | reverse complement strand
AAGAACCAAGAACCAAGAACTAATCTCCCCCAACCGCGGCCTGCACGAACGCCGGTTCATTCGCCGCCGCATCGAGAGCAAATTCTTCAGCGGTCCCGAAAACTCTTGCGCGATTGTCATCAAACTCTCCCTCCCAACGGGCAACGACGACACATGCCATGCAGTTTCCCAGAACATTCACGGAGGTACGGGCCATATCCATGATTGCATCCACGGCGAATATCACTGCAACGCCTTCGGCCGGCAGGCCGAAAGAATAGACTGCCGCAAGCAGCACCACCAGAGCCGCACGCGACACCGCAGCAACCCCCTTCGACGTCACCATGAGTGTCAGCATCAATAACATTTGCTGACCGAAGCCGAAATGTACACCCGTTGTCGTCTCCGCTGCTTGCGCTATGAAGACAGAAGCAACTGCGAGATACAATGTGCTGCCGTCGAGATTGAAACTATATCCGGTCGGAATGACGAATCCCACGGTCCGTTTCGGCACGCCGAAGCGTTCCATCACCTCTAGCGATTTCGGAAGGGCCGCTTCGCCGCTCGATGTGGCGAAGGCGATTGCGAATGGCTCACGCACAGCCCGGATAAATTGTTTCATCGGAATTCGTATAAGAACTCCGATTGTTCCTAAGACGAGAATGACGAAAATAACGAGTGCAATATAGAGAGAGGCAATGAGAAGCCCGAGGTTAATGAGAACGCCGAGCCCCTTATGGCCGACAGTCACTGCAATAGCCGCGGCGACGCCGAAGGGAGCCACCTTCATGACATAGCCGGTGAACTTGAACATCACCTGCGAGACGCTATCACACAGCGCGAGAATAGGTTCCCCCTTTTTGCCGATTGCCGCGACGGATATTCCGAAGATGACCGAGAATGCAACAATTTGCAAAACCTCACCGCGTGCCATGGCATCGACGATGCTCGACGGGAAGATATGAACGAGAACCTCTTCAATTGTCAATGGATGGCTTTGCGCGATTTGCCCGATGCCGCTCGTGTCCGCATGGAGCGTTACCCCGACACCCGGCTTGACAATGTTCACGACCGCAAGGCCGATAAACAGCGCTAGCGTCGTCACAATTTCAAAATAGACGAGCGCCTTTAGTCCAATGCGCCCGACTTTTCTAAGATCGCCTCCGCCGGCAATACCAACGACAATGCTGGAGAACATCAGCGGCGCAATGATCGACTTGATGAGGTTGAGAAAAATATCCCGGATGAACCCGGACTCTATTCCCCAGTCTGGCTTCACCCATCCCACGAGGCCGCCCAGGATCAATCCGAGAAGAATCTGTGTGGTGAGTGAAATCTGGTACCACGGTTTGGCGGGAGGGGCGGGGTGAACGCTATTCGCGGCGGGTAATGGAGGTGTCTCCATCTATTGCCTGATAAAAGAGTAGATCAATGTTGCAATCTTGTAATCTTGCAATC
>CAYYHS010000299.1:0-2580 GCA_964471785.1 uncultured Chitinophagaceae bacterium | reverse complement strand
TTCCGGACGTTGTCCGAGACGATCCACATGTTCAAGCCGTTCTTCACGGTTTCATCGCGCCGCAGACGTCCGACAAACACTTCGTCTTTCTCGTACGCCCAGATCGGCATCGGATACTGCTTGTCTTTCGGATCATCCTGCACTACGACACCTTCGGCCTTGCGGAGAATTTCGCGCACATCGACAAGATCGAACGGCTTTTCAAATTCGACGTTGACCGATTCGCTGTGTCCGCCGATGACAGGAACCCGCACGCAGGTTGCGGTGACCCTGATCGAATGATCTCCCATAATCTTTTGCGTTTCTTTCACCATCTTGACTTCTTCCTTCGTGTAGCCGTCTTCAAGAAATTCGTCGATGTGCGGGAGACAATTGAATGAAATCTGGTACGGGAATTTCTTTGCGATGATTTCTTCCTTGTTCAATTCCTTCATCAGCTGGTCGTATCCCTTCTTGCCGGCCCCGGTCACAGATTGATAGGTCGAGACAACGATGCGTTTTATCTTGAACTTGTCATGAAGCGGCTTCAGTGCCACGACCATCTGAATCGTCGAACAGTTGGGGTTGGCAATGATGCCCACATGATCAAAGATCATTTGAGGGTTCACTTCCGGCACGACAAGGGGAATGTCGGGTTCCATGCGAAACGCGCTGCTGTTGTCGATGACAAGCGTGCCGTGCATCGCCGCGGTCGGTGCGAATTCTTTGCTCACCGACGCGCCGGCAGAAAAGAGGGCCAGCTCGATGTCGTTCCGGGAGAGGATCTCGTGCGTGAGTTCCTGAACGGCAACATTCTTTCCTTTGAATTTGACCTTCTGTCCGACGGAACGGCTCGATGCGAGCGGGATAAGTTCCTTCACGGGGAAATCCCGTTCTTCGAGCACCTGAATCATTTTTCTTCCGACCATGCCGGTAGCACCGGCGACAACCACATTATAGAGCTTCATCTCGTTAGCATCCTCTCATGTTCTACTCAAATATTTCCGTCAGGTGTTTTACGTCTGAAAAGAATTCCTTGTGCAGTCTTCTTACCACATCATCGACATGTTCCTCGTCGATGACCACGCTGATGTTGATTTCCGAGGCTCCCTGCGAAATCATGTTGACGTTGATGTCCGCGATCGAGTGGAGAACTTTTGCCGCGACGCCCGGGCTCTCTTTCAGGTGTTCGCCAACCACACAGACAATCGCCTTTCTGTCACTCACGCTCACCGTCGAAAAGCTTTTCAACTCCTGCAAAATGTAGCCGAGATTCTTCACGTTGTCGATGGTCATCGAAATGCTCACCTCGGAGGTCGCTACGGTATGGACAACGGTTTCGTACTTATGGAACACGTCGAAGACACTTTCGAGGAACCCATGCGCGAGGAACATCCGCGTGGAAACAATGCTGATGACGGTGATGCCCTCTTTATACGCGATCGATTTGACGATGCACTGTTTGCCGACTTTTGGGTTTGCAATGATCAGCGTTCCGCCCGAATTCGGCCGGCGCGAATTGAGGACGTGGACCGGGATTTCCTTTTTGACGGCCGGCAGAATTGTTTCCGGGTGAAGCACGCGCGCTCCAAAGTACGCAAGCTCCGCCGCTTCGTTGAATGACATCACCTTGATCTTTTTTGCATCGCTGACCACGCTCGGATCGGAGGTGAGGATGCCGTCGACGTCGGTCCAGATCTGTATATCTTCCGCATTCAGCAGAGAACCGACGATCGCCGCAGAATAGTCGGAACCGCCCCGGCCGATGGTCGTGGTGATCCCCGCTTCCGTTGAGCCGATAAATCCCTGGGTCACAACAACATATCCGTTGTCGATTTTTGGGAGAATGATCTCATGCAGTTTGCGCTCGATCGTTTCAAGGCGAGGAAGCGCCTTGGTATATTGCCCGTCGGTAATCATGAATGAACGGGCGTCGACGAGAAACGACCGGATCTGACTCGCTTCAAAATAATGGTGGATGACGAACGATGACATTCGTTCGCCAAACGATGCAAAAGCATCCAGCGATCGGGGAGTCAGTTCACCCAGGATGACGACCCCGTTGACCAGTGCCGCGAGTTCCTCCGCGAAAGCGGCGATATGCTTGTAGAGAAAACGTCCGCCGTCTGCATCAAACAGATCTTTAACGATATTCTTGTGTCTTCCCTCAATCGCTGCGACCATCTGAAGCGCTTCGTCGCGTTTCCCTTCGGCCGCAAGATTCGCCGTCTTCAGAAGCTGGTTTGTTATACCGGCGCATGCCGACACGACAACCACGGGGTGCCGTGGAATTTCCTTTCGGACAATTTCGGTGACATTTTTTATTGCGACGGCATCCTCAACAGAGGTTCCGCCAAATTTCATGACAATCATAGCATCCTATTCGTGTGGTGGGATCAATTTCTGCGATCCCGATCTGCTCGTTCTCTCAAAAAAACAAGAAAGCCCGCCGGCATGCCTCGCACCTCGGACAGTGATTCCGGCGGGTTATCGTTGTCTATAATATGAAGCAAAAAAAGGGAAAAAAGTCAAGTGTAAGGTGGGTAGTGTCTCAGTTTGACAACACCGATTCTATACACGACCGTCATGCTGACGAAAGTC
>CAYYHS010000298.1:836-4123 GCA_964471785.1 uncultured Chitinophagaceae bacterium | reverse complement strand
CTAATCGATCTCTTAACTGCTTCGGTTCCGGAATTATTAAGGATGAAAACCCATTGTCCCCCGGTCTTCTGATAAAACCCGCCGCGTGTAAGCAGAAGGGCCTTCGTTCTCTCGCTTAGCTGGAGCCTAATTTGAAGGGTTTGTCCTCTTCGTATTCCTTCCGGAACCGTGCCGTCAAATTCCATATCGACTTGAAATTTCCCGCTTGTAACCTGAGGGTATACTTTGGTCACGATCAGGCTATAATTTTTTGCGTCGATTTCTACAGTCGCATGCAACTCTTTGGCAACTCTCGCGATATAGAATTCATCGATGTCTGCTCTTACCTTGAAGCCGTCCAGAGCGTCTATCTGTCCTAACTGATCGCCGGAAGCTTTCGACTGACCCGTTTCGGCATTCAATGAAGTAAGCTGGCCGCTGATCGGTGCCCTCACAGTAAGGTTTTCAATGTTTTGTCTGATCATCTCAAGGTTCTTTTGTAACCGGTCGATTGAGGTGGCAATTTGCGTAAGCTGCGCCTGCTTTAGAATCGAATCTGCGACAAAACTCTGATATGCTAATTTGTGTTGTTCGACGGCGAGATGGTAGTTGTTCTCCGCCTGTTGATAATCCTGAAGCGAGATCAATTTCTTTTCCCACATTGCCTTTTGACGGTCAAAGATCTCGCCGGAGTTGATAACACTATAATTTGCGGACACGAGAGCATTCTGGAGCGCATTGCTATTTTGCTCGATCTGCAGTCTCGTGTTCCGGGCGTCGTTAATCTGCTGGTACGTGAATGTCTCTTGCTGAAGTGTGCTCAACTGAACGTTGGTGTTGGAGAGTTGAATGATCTTGTCCCCCTTTTTCAGCATCGTCCCTTCCTCAACAAATTTGTTCTCCACGGTTCCCCCCAGAATCGCATCCAGATAAAAAGTTGTACGCGGAAGTATCGTTCCGGTTACAGGAATGAATTCCTGAAAGTCCCCTTCTGCCACTGTGGAGATTGTGATCTTATCGGCTTCGACATTCAGCTTGGATCCGGTATCGTTAAGTATAAGTCCGACCAAAGTCAGGAAAAACAGACATCCCGTTGCGTATATCCAGAACCTTGTTTGCTTGTAAATCGGTTTCTTTTCTATCTTTTTATCCAATTTTCATCCTTCGAGGAGTTTGCCTCTTTTGGGAATGGTTTTTGCATGCCATAGATGAAAAGGCAATTGTTATGCCATCGATTCCGATAGAAAAAGAGCAAAAAGTCGGCAATTTCGGGCCGGATTTGACTATATGTTTTTTTCTTGCAAAGTTAAGGCGTTCGATATCGGACACTACTGTTCGAAAATGAACGATCGCTTTTAATGCAGATGAGAGACAAGAAATAAGAGTTAGAGACCGGAGGCAGGAGAACGGAGACAGAAAATCATAAAAAAGGAAAAAGCAATTAAGGATTGGGGGAGAAAGTCATGGGGAAGAAAATTTCAAGGTTCGAAGATTTGGAAGTCTGGAAAGAATCAATGCGGCTGACGAGCGAGGTTTACAAGCAATTCGGGAGATCGCGCGATTTTGGATTCCGCAATCAAATCCAGAGAGCGGCTGTCTCAGTGCCGTCAAATATTGCTGAAGGGTATGAACGACAATCGAACAAGGAATTCATTCAATTCTTGTTCATTGCGAGAGGTTCTTCGGGTGAATTAAGAACGCAACTCTACTTAGCAATCGAATTAAAATTCCTCGACAACGAGAAAGGACATCAATTAGTTGAGCAATCACGTAAACTCTCTGCAATGTTATCCAAACTTATCAAGATTAGGAGAGAAAACTTTTGAACCCACTTTCTTTCCTTTGGCCTTTTGTTTCTGGTCTGCGGTTTCCAGTCTCCGGTCTCCTTTTTTTAAAGACCGAGCCTCATGAATAACAGAGCGGGCAAAATCCTAATCGTCGATGATGACGAAGACGTGCTCTTGTCTGCGCGGCTCCTTTTGAAGCAGCATTACTCGATCGTTCGCATCGAGAAAGACCCGAGCAGGATTCCGGACATCCTCAAGGATGAACACTACGACGTCATCCTCCTTGATATGAATTTCTCGGGCGATGCGACAAGCGGAAGTGAAGGGTTCAACTGGTTGAAGAAAACTCTTGAACTCGATCCGACCGCCGTCGTCGTTCTCATTACGGCCTACGGAAATATCGAGATGGCGGTCAAAGCAATAAAAGAAGGGGCGACAGATTTTGTTTTGAAACCATGGCAGAACGAAAAACTCCTCGCGACTATTTCGTCCGCGATGAAACTCAGCGACTCCAAAAGGGAAATCGAAGACCTTCTGTCAAAACAGAAACAGCTGACGAGCGACCTCGACAGCCAGTTCCAGGAGATCATCGGCATATCGGAAGAGATGAAACGGGTCTTCAGCATAATCCAGAAGGTCGCTCAGACAGACGCCAATGTGCTGATTCTCGGCGAGAACGGGACCGGAAAAGAATTAGTCGCACGTGCAATCCACCGGCACTCGGGCAGAAGCGATAAAATATTTCTCAGTGTCGATGTAGGAGCGTTGAGCGAATCGCTGTTCGAGAGTGAGCTGTTCGGATATATGAAAGGCGCATTCACCGATGCAAGGGAAAATCGTCCCGGGCGTTTCGAGATCGCTTCCGACGGCACACTCTTTTTAGATGAGATCGGCAACCTGACGTCAAACTTGCAGGTAAAACTTCTCGCGGTGCTCCAGAACAGGCAGGTTACACGGTTGGGCGCGAACATTCCGAAGCCGATCGACATCAGGCTCATTTGTGCAACCAACCTTCCGTTGACCGAATTAAAATCCGAAAATAGATTCAGACAGGATTTGCTCTATCGTATCAACACTGTGGAAATTCAGCTGCCCCCGCTGCGGAAACGAATCGATGACATTCCGCTGTTGGTGGAGCATTTCACGACGATGTATTGCAGGAAATACAAAAAAGAACCGAAGTCGGTGAGCGGCGAAGCCCTGAACAAATTGAAGAACTACTCATGGCCCGGTAATATTCGCGAACTCCAGCACATGCTTGAACGAGTTATCATCATGAGCGAAGCGACTTCACTCCAGCCCTCAGACTTCTTTTTTACCTCGAACGATATGTCGAAAGACATGATGGCGCTGAGCAATTATCGCTTGAATGAAGCTGAAAAAATGCTGATCATCAAAGCCGTCGGCAAGCACGATGGGAATATGACAAAGGCTGCCAAGGAATTAGGCATCACACGCGCGGCACTTTACCGGCGACTGGAGAAATATGGGCTGTGATGGGGGCGCGTGTGAGTAGGCCTT
>CAYYHS010000298.1:0-826 GCA_964471785.1 uncultured Chitinophagaceae bacterium | reverse complement strand
CGACTGGAACCTGACAAAGGCCGCAAAGGAATTAGGCATTACGCGCACGGCACTGTACCGGAGATTGGAGAAATATGGTCTTTAAAAGATTCGGTGTCATCGTCTTTCTCCGAACGATCATCCTCTGCGTTTCGGCATTTATCCTGATTTATCTGCTGACCCGGACGTCCTTCATCGCAACGCCGTTCATCGTTGCGTTGATCATCGTCGCCCAGATGTACTCGCTCGTCCATTACGTTCAAAAGACAAACAGGGACATTGCACGGTTTTTTGATTCGATAAAATATTCAGATTTTTCACAGAGCTTCAGGAGCACCGTGAAAGGCTCGTCGTTTGAAGAACTGAACAACGCGTTCTCGGAAGTCATCGATGAATTCAGAAAAACCCGTGCGGAAAAGGAAGAACACTATCGTTACCTGCAAATTATCGTCCAGCACATCGGCATCGGACTCCTGGCATTCACGCAGGATGGTGCTGTCGAACTGACGAACACCGCGGTAAAAAGACTGCTGAAAGTCAACAACATTAAGAACATTGCAGAGCTTTCAAACGTCAGCCCATCGCTTGTCGCGGCCCTGCAAAAAATTAAATCGGGCGACAAGGTCCTTGTCAAGATCGTGGCTGATAACGAACTTTCCCAGCTGTCAATCTATGCAACGGAATTCAAGCTGCGGGAAAATCATTACACTCTAGTTTCGCTGGCAAACATACAAAGCGAATTAGAAGAGCGGGAGATGGAGGCATGGCAGAATTTGATTCGTGTTCTCACGCACGAAATCATGAACTCTGTTACACCTATTGTTTCATTGTCTTCGACGGCGAGTTC
>CAYYHS010000297.1:0-4145 GCA_964471785.1 uncultured Chitinophagaceae bacterium | reverse complement strand
TATTCTTCACAGATCGTACTTTTTGGTGCTGAGTTCACTCGATTGTACGCGTTAAGATTTGGGTCAAACATTATTCCGAGTCCGGATGCGGTGCGGGTCGTGCCGCGGAGAATTGAACTGAGACGGCACCATCCGATTCGTCGCATATCACATAATCCCCAAAATGTCGGTGAAAGGGAGGCGTAATCTCTTGTCCGAAGTCTGAGTATTCCGAATGTAGATGCTAAGCGTTTTCGTGATATTCCATTTTCGTCGAAACCGGGCTATCGTGCCCGGGATACTTTTTCCAACAACAATCTATAGAGGTGAGAAGATGAGTTCAGGTAAAGTAATGCTGGGAGTGGTTGCAGGTGTCGCTGCTGGGGCAGTGTTGGGAGTGTTATTTGCTCCGGCAAAAGGGTCCGCGATGCGTAAAAGTATCGCACGGCAAGGGATTGATGGCGCCGAAGATGTGCAGGATAACCTTAATGAGTATATCGATGCCACGACCGAAGCGTACGAAAACATCAAGAAGGGCGCGTTGGATTTGGTTGATAAGGGAAAGCAAAAAGCTTCTTCGGTGGCTGGAGCAATACGCACTCGATAACTAGTTGAGCAGATTTATCTGAAGTTGATTCAACTAGGCTTGCTTTAACAGCCCTATTGAGACAAGGATTGATGGAGAAGTGAAGTGTGCCCGCGACACTCGGTCTGCGCCGTTGGGCGTATTGCGAATTAGCGAGCGCTCCTCTCATGTGCCGCAAAAGGACGAGCCGGCAGTTAACCTTTGTGCTTTAGGAAAAAACACTTCAACGCACCCGCATCGACGGGTGACTATGAAAGCAAAATTAACGGGAAGGAAATTTTATGTCCTATGGACTTTACGTCGCCGGATTCTTGATCGTCATTGGCGGATTGATCTATGCCGCCCTGCTCATGCATGTTCCGACGCCGTGGATCGTCGCGAGTTCGATTGTACTGGTAGGCATCGCCGTCCTAACCGGAGTTAAAGCGACACGCCAAAAGGATCCGAGCAAGTGAGTTCGGGGAGAATGCAAAAGCCTGCCATTGGCAAATGAGAAAGGGATATTGTATGCCTTATAGAATAATTCTTCTCGGTTGCCTCCTGTTTTCCTTTTCTTATGGGCAAAGATCAACGACTGATTCTATCCGGCAAGGAGGCGGGATTATCTTCGGTAATAACCACGCCTTCTTTCTAACGTCGCCTGGGGGCTGGGTGATGGATAATTCGAGCGGAATGAATCAGGGATTGTACGCAGTATTTTATCCGAAAGGAGGAGGCTGGAAAACTTCACCCGCAGTGATGTATGCATACACTGTCAGTAAAGAATCGGACGGCCATGAAACAACGGAAAAACTCATTTATTCAGAGGTGTTGCAGTACAAAGCGAACTATCCCGACGTCACGATCAAATTCTCTCCGGAGCTAGCGACAAAGGATAAAAAAAACGCAATCGTCAGACTGTTTTTCTATTCAAACTATGAATCCGTTGCGTACATCGACGAAAAGCCCATCACGGTAATTCTTGTCCTTACTGCGACAAGCAAAAAAGAATTTGAGCGGGCTTTCCCGTCATTTCAGGAATTAGTGAAGTCCTATTCATACCTCGCGTCCGAGGTCGAAGTTAAAAAATAATACCCGCGCGCCCCGTGAAGATACGGGCGACGATTCCGCCGCGCACAGGCGCTCTACAAAACAACGAAAAGACGAAACGTTGTCTATGCCCCTCGGCTTTTTGGCTTACCTTCCAACTGTTCTAGATCTTATTCTACGCGAGCGCCTAAAGACATGAAATGCATATTCACGGGATCCACTTGAAAGAGCACAAGCTCAATATATACCTCCGCCGCTCCATCAAGGTTGTTTTATGGATGCTTGCAGGCATGCTGGGGTTCATTATTCTCGCCGTTGCCCTGCTGCAGTTCCCGGGTGTGCAGCGCTATATTGCGCGTACGGTGGTCTCATCGATAACGAAAAAGACTCACACACGAATCGAGATAGGATCTGTCGATATAGCCTTTACGCACTTTGTTGCTTTGCATGATGTGTTTGTTGAAGGCCTCAAAGGGGATACTCTGTTATCCGTTCAAACCCTGGCGGTGGACGTGAACCTTTTTGGACTTATTTCACACCACATCTATCTGACCAACATCCGGATTGACTCCCTCACAACCCATATCGCCCGTTCTTTGCCGGACAGCTCTTTCAATTTTCAGTTTATTCTTGATGCGTTAAGTCCCCCCTCAACCGCTCCCGGAAGCCGACCCGATACATCCACAGGCTCACCATGGGAATTGCGATTTGGCGGGTTAAGCGTAAACAGCCTCCAAGGGACGTACGACGATGAGGTGAGTGGGCTGAAAACCCGCCTTCATCTCGGAACTTTGCGGGCGTCGATGGAAAATTTTGATATCGGCAGGAAACGATATCGCGTCGATGAGATAACCCTTGCCAACACCACGGGCAATATTACGCTAACGCGAGACTCACCTCCCGATACTTCTCAATCTTCGGGGACCGACGTGGGAGCCGAATCTCTTTCGCTGAAGAATATTCACTTCAACTATGAGAACCTCGCAGTTGGAGAACGATATACCGTTGACCTGGGGACATTGACTCTTCTTGCGGAGAAGATCGATCTCCCCTCTCACCGCATCGCCGTAAAGTTAGTATCGCTGGAAAACACAAAAGTTGCCGTTCTGCAGCCTAAGAGCAGCCAGACGAATACGGAACCGTCAAGCTCCGATGCATCGCCCTGGGCAATCAGTCTCGATCATCTGCGTTTCAGCAATAATGGTTTCCATTATGATGTTCAGGGAGCGCTCAAAACGAAAGGTCTCGATCCGAACCACCTCCTGCTGGAGGACCTTTCGATGCGCGCAGACAACCTCTATTATAGTGGAAGCCGTCTGGCTGCAAGCTTCGGCCACACCTCTTTTCGGGGGAATTCCGGTCTCGAACTGCGGGAGTTTTCCGGCGGATTTGTGCTCGACAGCACCCACCTACAGTTGAAGAACTTTACGGTTGAAACTGGTGCGAGTCGCATCCGACCGGATATTCTGTTAACCTACTCTTCCATCACCGCACTCAAAAACCTCGCAGGGACGGTGAAGGTCGATGCGACCGTTGCCGACTCGTACCTGGCCATCACCGACCTGCTTTTTTTTGACCCGTCTCTTCCGATAAAGAATACTCCGGGGGCGCTCATAAAATTCTCTTCCAAATTCTCCGGTCTCATCGGAGACTTGAATGTGGAAGAGTTGCGGGTTGCCGTGGGGGACTCGACGGAGGTAACTCTCGCGGGTGCGATCCGAGGGCTACCGGAGGCGAGGAGTGCGGAGTATGAGATAAATCTTCAACGATTCGTATCCACCCGGGAAGATCTTAAAAGACTTATTGTGGATTCATTGCTCCCGAAGAGCATCGCTCTGCCCGTGTCTATGAATGTAAGCGGAAATTTCAAGGGGACAATAAAGAACTTTTCTGCTTCGACTGTCATCGCGACTAGCATCGGAGGCGTGGAGGCAAACGGCACATTGAGCTCAGGCAACATTGCCGGAGTAGATGCCAGTCGATGGAATGCAGATGTCAGCGTGGAAGACTTTGACCTTGGTTCACTTCTGAACGCCCCGGAAACGTTCGGCCCGGTTTCGTTGAGAGCATCAGCCGTTGGTTCCGGGCTGACACAAGACGACATCAAAGCCGAGGTGGATTTACATGTAGACGAAGCCGTTGTGAAAGGATATCCTTACAGAGGACTCTCGCTCCACGGGACGGCCGGGCCGAGAATGTTCGCCGGTGAAGCAGCAATTCAAGATTCCAATATCGCCCTGACATTCAAAGGGACGATCAATGCGGGGAGCGAAAACCCGAACTACAAATTCACACTGGACCTGAAAGGTGCAGACCTGCGGCGGCTCAACCTTACCGCTGAGGATATTCGAGTAGCCGGCATATTCTCATCCGATCTTACCGGCCAGAACATCAACGATCTCAACGGAAGCATTGGTGCGCGTCAGGTTGTGATCATCAAGGACGACAAACGATATGTTATAGATTCTCTTGTCTATGCGTCGGTAATTAAGGACGGACAATCACACATCACCATCGAGTCGTCGATTCTTGCCGGCCAGTACGACGGATC
>CAYYHS010000296.1:0-4150 GCA_964471785.1 uncultured Chitinophagaceae bacterium | reverse complement strand
AGCTTTATCCAGATAGAGGAAAGCGTGCTGGCGCAGCGCGATGCAGAGTTCCAATCGGACATGCGCCATCTGTTCACCATCATCGTTATCGTCAGTCTGTTTACGATGCTCTTTGGACTTTTGTTCGCCTATTTGATCTATCGGGAGACACAGCAGCGGCTTAAGAATTTGGTTCATCTCGAGACGCAGCATTTGCTCAAGATTCAGGAGGAGACGAATAAGCAACTGCAGAAGAGCAACTTCACGTTGCAGGTCAGCGAGGAAAAGCTCGCTGTTACGCTTAACTCCATCGGCGATGCAGTGATAGCCACCGATGCCGAAGGGCATGTGACGCTCCTGAATCCTATTGCGGAACAGCTCACCGGCTGGATGCAGTCGGAAGCCGCCGCTCGCCCGGTGGACGAAATTTTTCACGTCATCAACCAGGAAACCCGTCAACCCATCACTATTCCATTAAAGGAATCCTTGGCGCATGGCACGATACAGGGCCTGGCCGACCATGCCGTACTGATCGCACGCGATGGTAGCGAGTGCGCTATCGCCGACAGCTGTGCGCCGATTCGCGACCGTGACGGCCGCGTGGTCGGTGCCGTGCTGGTGTTCCGCAATGTCACCGAGGAATATGCAGCACAGCAGGCGCTGCGCAACAGTACCGCTCTGGTCCAGACGATTCTCAATACCGTGGTCGACGGCATCATCACCCTCCATGCCGCCGGCGGCATCATCGAGACCGTCAATCCGGCGGCCGAGCGAATGTTTGGCTATACCGCCGCAGAACTCATCGGACAAAACTTTCACATGGTGATACCCGAGCTTGATCGAGACAGGCACAATGGTTCTATCGAGGATTATAGTGCGAGCGATGAGGCGCGCGCCATCGGCCTCGGACGCGAGGTTGTGGGTCGGCGCAAGGACGGAAGTACCTTCCCGATGGAGATTGCGATAAACGAAATGTGGCTGGGTGACAAGCGTTACTTCACCGGTATTTTACGCGATATCACCGCGCGCAAACAGGCGGAAGCAGAGCAGAAGCAACTCAGTCAACGCCTGCGTGACCATCAGTTCTACACTCGCTCCCTGTTCGAATCCAACATCGACGCGATCATGACCACCGATCCGTCCGGCATCATCACCGATGTCAATAAACAAATGGAGGTGCTCACCGGTTTCACGCGCGATGAGCTGATCGGTGCACCGTTCAAGAACTACTTCACCGATCCGGATCGGGCAGAGACTGGTGTCAAACTCGTACTGAGCGAAAAGAAGGTCACCAACTTCGAGCTTACCGCGCGTGCCAGTAACGGCAAAGAAACCGTGGTCTCCTTCAACGCGACCACTTTCTACGACCGGGACAGGAGGCTGCAGGGCATGTTCGCAGCTGCCCGCGACGTCACGGAGCGCAAACACCTCGATCAGATGCTGCAGGAAAAGAACGTCGAGTTGGAGAGCGCTAAGTCAGTGGCGGAGAAAGCCAACCTCGCTAAATCGGATTTCCTTTCCAGCATGAGCCATGAGTTGCGTACCCCGCTCAATGCCATCCTCGGGTTTGGCCAGCTCATGGAGTCCGACTCCCCGCCTCCATCGCCTACCCAGAAGCAAAGTATAGGCCAGATTCTTCAGGCAGGATGGCATCTGATGAAGCTGATCAACGATATCCTCGATCTCGAGAAGGTTGAGTCCAGGCAGGTGCCGCTGTCGCGGGAACCGGTGTCGCTGGTCGAGGTGATACACGAATGCCAGGCCATGATTGAACCACAGGCACAACAGCACGGCACGGTCATGAACTTTCCCCGTTTCGACGTACCATATTTTGTCATGGCCGACCGGACCCGGTTGAAGCAGATTCTCATTAACTTGCTTTCCAACGCGATCAAATACAACCAGCCGGGGGGAACTGTCAAGGTGTACTGCACCGAGAGCACGCCGGGACGCATCCGTGTGAGCATCAGGGACACCGGCGCGGGACTGTCTCCGGTACAGTTGACGCAGCTATTCCAGGCGTTCAATCGCCTCGGACAGGAAGCTGGCGGCGAGGAAGGCACAGGTATCGGTCTCGTCGTCGCTAAGCGACTGGTTGAACTGATGGGGGGCGTAATCGGCGTGGAAAGCACCGTCGGGGTGGGAAGCGTGTTCTGGTTCGAACTCATCTCGGTGGCCGAGCCATCCCTTCCTCTGGAGGGAATCGATGCAGCGGCATCGTTCCAACCGAAGGTACCTCGCGCAGTGAGACTCCACAACCTGCTCTATATAGAAGACAATCCAGCGAACCTGAAACTGGTCGAGCAAATCATTGCACGCCACACCGATATTCACCTGTTGACCGCCGTTAATGGGAAAAGCGGTATCGAGATTGCGCGCGTATCCCAGCCTGATGTGATATTGATGGATATCAATCTGCCGGACATCAACGGCTTTGAAGCTTTGAGCATCCTGCGCTCGGACCCGGCCACAGCGCAAATCCCCGCTATTGCCATCAGCGCAAATGCAATGCCACCCGACATCGAAAGGGGCCTGAAGGCCGGATTCTTCCGTTACATAACCAAACCCATCAAGGTCAATGAATTCATGGAGGCGTTGGATGTTGCGCTGGAATTTGCAGGACAAGAATATGCCGAGAGCAAATAAGGAGCTGCGATTCTCATGGTAACTCCATCCGATATCCTTCATGGCAACATACTCATCGTCGACGATCAGGATGCCAATGTTCTCTTGCTCGAGCGGATGCTGCGCGGTGCCGGGTATGATTCCATTACCTCCACGACGCATCCGTGCGAAGTGTGCGGGCTTCACCTGAAGAATCGCTATGACCTTATCCTGCTCGACCTTCAGATGCCGGGCATGGATGGATTTCAGGTGATGGAGGGCTTGAAGAAGATCGAATCCGGAGGTTATCTTCCGGTCCTGGTCATTACCGCTCAGCCCGACCATAAAGTGCGTGCTCTCAACGCCGGTGCCAAGGACTTCGTCAGCAAGCCCTTCGATCTTGCGGAGGTGTTGATCCGCGTATACAACATGCTCGAAGTCCGTTTGCTCCATCAGGAGACGATGAAATTGTATGATCGAGTCGTGGCTGAACAAAAGCTGTCGGAGCGATTACTGCTGAACGTGCTGCCTCGTTCTATTGCCGAACGCCTCAAGGGGCGCCCAGAGGTCACGATCGGCAGCTTCACGGAAGTTATTGCCGATCGCTTCTCGGAGGTGACGGTACTGTTCGCAGATATCGTGGAGTTTACGAAGTTCGCTGAAAGGGTGAGCGCCGAAGTCGTCGTGGAAGTGCTCAACGATCTTTTTACCCGCTTCGACAATATCGCCGATAATCGCGGGCTCGAGAAGATCAAGACCATCGGCGATGCCTACATGGCTGCTGCAGGGCTCCCCGTTCCTGTGCCCGACCACGCAAGCCGTGCGGCGCACATGGCGTTAGATATGCTCGAAACGGTTGATCGCTTCAATGAGCAAAGCCAGTACAAAATGCAGCTTCGCATCGGCATCGACTCCGGCGCGGTAGTAGCCGGTGTTATCGGGAAACGGAAATTTCTTTACGACCTGTGGGGTGATGTTGTGAACACCGCCAGCCGGATGGAATCGCATGGAGTACCCGGGCAAATCCAGGTAACGGGCTCGCTGCGGCAACGCCTCGGTGAACCGTTTATCCTCAAAAAACGGGGTGATATCATCGTCAAGGGAAAAGGAGAAATGCAAACATGGTTCCTCATCGGCAGGACTAATGGTTAGTTCATCGCGCATTCGATATTCACCAATCTACTTCGAAAGAACGATGCCGCAAGGCCGTTCGGAATAGTATCCAGAAAGCAGGGAACGAATGAGTTATCTTAAACAGATTCACCAAGTACACGAAGAGCCTGTTAATGACGATGCTCACCAATATCATCGCCCCTACTGGAAACGTGCGCATCGTGATTGGCGCGTTTGGTTGGGAGTGATCTTGATGATAGCGGGCATGTTTGTTTATGTGATGAGCCAAGACCTGTCGTTGCGGCTTCGCAGCAGGCCGCAGCAACCCCCGCCGGTCACCAACACAAAATAGACAAACTGTTTGGACACACACGATTTTGGATTTAACCCGAACAATGTGTTGCCGTCTCATTCATTCGCCGTAGCGATATCCCCCGATGTAATTCTCATCGGA
>CAYYHS010000295.1:0-4160 GCA_964471785.1 uncultured Chitinophagaceae bacterium | reverse complement strand
TCCGTGGGCTCTTCTTAACTTAATTCCGGTTATTCATCCAAAAGACCCCGCTACCGGGCGGTGGATCTATTTGGAACTCGAAGCCGCATTTCGTATATTTTGAAAAGTTCATTCCGAAAAGACTTGCCACATGTACACAATAACTCTTATTCCGGGCGATGGAATTGGGCCGAGCATTGCCGAAGCCGCATGCCGCGTCATAGAAGCAACGGGGGTGAAGATACAATGGGAAACAGCCCACGCGGGGATGACGGCGATCGAAAAGTTCAAAGACCCGATCCCCGAATCGACCATCGAGTCGATTCAGAAGAACAAGGTTGCATTGAAAGGTCCGCTCACGACAATGAGCGGCAAAGGATTCCGGAGTGTCAACGTCGCGTTGAGGAAAGAGTTCGACCTCTTCATCAACCTACGTCCGGCGAAATCGTTCGAGGGAGTGGCCTCGCGGTACAAAAATGTTGACCTGGTTATGTTTCGGGAAAACATTGAAGAATTTTATTCCGGCATCGAGCACTATATTGACGCTCAAAAGAGCGCTGCTGAAACGATCGGCATCGTGACGCGATTCGGTTCCGAGAGGATTGTCCGTGCCGCGTTCGAGTATGCCCGGAAGTACGGCAGAAAGAAAGTGACGATTGTCCACAAAGCGAACATCATGAAGTTCTCCGGCGGGCTGTTCCTCGAGGTTGCCCGGGAAGTTTCTCAGAACTTTCCGGAGATCGCCGCTGAGGACAGGATCGTCGACAACATGGCGATGCAGCTCGTTTTGAACCCGGCCCAGTTCGACGTTATGGTGACGACGAATCTTTTCGGAGATATCCTGTCCGACCTCTGCTCGGGCCTCGTCGGCGGACTCGGGTTAGCTCCTGGCGCGAACATCGGCGCACATGCGGCAATCTTCGAAGCGGTGCACGGCAGCGCTCCGGACATTGCCGGCAAGAATATTGCCAACCCTTGCGCAATAGTCCTGGCAGGTGCCATGATGCTCGATCACCTGGGTGAACCAGATGCGGCATCGAAGGTGTATTCCGCTGTTGCAACGGTTTTGAAAGAGGGTAAGCACGTTACACGAGACCTGGATCCGCGTTCGACGACCGGAACAAGTGAAATGGCGGATGCCATCATTGCTCACATCCGTTAAACCTCTTAAGAGAGAACCATGAAATCATTATCCAATTTTATTCTGCTTCTGCTCCTGGCAATGGCGTTCACTATTTTCACTGCCTCAGGCCAACCAAGAAACGTGGGCAAGGGAGTGAAAGTAACCTGGTATGGTCATGCTGCTTTCAAAATAGAAACGGCGAAGGGAATGGTTATCCTTATCGACCCCTGGCTCGATAACCCGAAAGCACCGAGCAGTGCCCGGAACATCGACAAGGTGGACCTTATCCTGGTGACACACGGACATTCCGATCACATCGGCAACACTGTTGAGCTCGCGCAAAAGTTCGACGCTCCCGTTTTGTGTAATAGTGCTATTGCCGCATACCTGACCGGCAAGGGAGTGAAGAAAACGATCATCCTGGATTACTCGGGCACGTACGAGACGGACAAAGTGAAGATAGTGATGGTGCACGCAGACCACAGCTCGACGATCGAAGAGGGTGGACAACGAATCGACGGTGGAATGGCCGCGGGATTTGTGGTTCAGTGCGAGAATGGCGTTACCCTCTATCATGCGGGCGACACGGGCATTTTCGGCGACATGAAGCTGATCGCCGATCTGTACAAGCCGGATATTGTGATGATTCCGATCGGCGGAGTCTATACGATGGGACCGCGTGAAGCTGCGAAGGCGTGCGAGCTTCTCAGTCCCAAATGTATCATTCCGATGCATTACGGAACTTTTCCAGCACTGACCGGCGCTCCCGAAGAACTTAAGGGATATCTGCCGGTACAATTGAAAAGTAAAGTGGTCGATATTCTTCCCGGCGACACAATTAACTGACGCGCTGAAAAAGTGAAAATTGGTTCGATTGAAATAAAGAATCCGATACTCCTCGCACCGATGGAGGATGTAACAGACCCGCCGTTTCGCCTCGTCTGCAAACGACTCGGGGCCGACATTGTCTACACGGAATTTGTGAACTCCGAGGGGCTTGTCCGGAATAGCGAGAAAACCAAGAAGAAGATGTTTTTCTCTGAAGAAGAACGCCCGTTTGGAATCCAGATCTACGGAGGCGAGGAGTCGTCGATGGGCGGCGCCGCTATGATTGCAGAGAGCCTTAATCCGGATATTATCGATATCAATTGCGGCTGTTGGGTGAAGGACGTTGCAATGCGGGGAGCCGGAGCCGGGTTGTTGAAAGACCTGCCGAGAATGGAGAGAATCGTCTCGGCCGTTGTGAAGGCGACCACGATACCGGTAACGGTCAAAACAAGACTTGGCTGGGATGAGAACTCGATTCGCATAGTCGATGTCGCGAAGATGTTGGAGGGGATAGGAGTTCAGGGTTTGACCGTCCACTGCCGCACACGCGCTCAAGCGCATAAGGGATTTCCCGATTATTCCTGGATTCCAAGAATCAAAGCTTCTGTGTCGATTCCGGTGATCGTCAACGGGAATATTTTTGAGCCCGCCGATGTGCAACGAGTTCTTGACGATACCGGCTGCGATGGCGTGATGATCGGACGGGGTGCCATTGACAACCCGTGGATCTTTCGCCAGGCGAAGGAATTTATGCGGACGGGCAAAGTGTCTCTCTTTGTCTCCATAGAAGAGCGGGTGGCACTTTGCATCGAACATTTGAGATTGTCCATCGAGTACAAAGGAGATCGAACAGGTATCCTCGAAATGAGGAAACACTATTCGGGCTACCTTCGCGGTGCGCCGAATATTGCTAAGCTTCGGGCGGAATTGATGACGTACACTACCCTCGATCCTATTGTCGATCGGTTGAATCGGTTTACGGAAGAAGCGCTCCTGAGCCGGGAGTCTGCCGAGGAGACTATTCTTGTATAATCGCTTTGCGATTCAGCTTCATTTCAACTATCTTCCACTGCGCGTCGGAAACAAGAATTCTGATACTCCCCACGCCGCGCAACCGCTCTCTTCGCTCATGACTTCCTTATAACTGAACAGACTGGATGATTGCGTTCATCGTCGGATTTATCATCGGTTTCTTTTCATCTATACCCGTAGGACCCATCAATATTGCGGTCATGATGAAAGGGCTGTCGAACAGAACCGGTCAGGGCTTGATGATCGGTGCCGGTTCAGGCTGGATGGATTTTGTCTACTGCGCCGCGGCAATGTTCGGAATCTCGGTGTTGAGCTCCAATCCAAAAGTCGAACTGGTTTTTCGAATTCTTGCGTTCATCATTTTTTTCGCCTTCGGCGTACGAACGACTTTTTTCAAAATTCACAAGGCCAAGCTCGCGAAAAGCGAAGAAGCACCCGGCTTCAAACGGTACTTTCTGTTCGGCATTGTCCTCTACTTATCCAATCCTTCCTTTATCGCCTACTGGATTACTGTCGCAGGCATCATCCACGGATATCACATACTCGCAATATCAGCGTACAATAACTTGTTTTTCGCTTTAGGCACAGGGTTTGGAACAACGGGGTGGTTTGTTGTCCTCCTCGAACTTGTCGAACGACAAAAAATGAAGCTCGACAGTGCGCTTATCGAGAAGATCACCCGGGGATTCGGTATCGTCCTGATTGTCATCAGCCTGATCATGGGGTATAGACTGATCTCGTGATGCCAGGTCCCGACTTGAAGCGTTTGTAGGATTGCCAATACCTTTCCATCTCATACTCTTAATCTAAAGGAGCAGTGTCATGGCCACGACAGTTCCACAAGGCGGCGGTGTAAACATTACTTCCGTTCTCAAAGAATTCCGGGTCTTCAAGCCGAGTTCTAAATTTGCCAAGGCGGCGTTGCTAAAGTCGTTTACGCAATATCGCAAGATGTACAATGAGTCGATCCATTCGCCGGAAAAATTCTGGGGTGAGATGGCAAATGAGCTTTCGTGGTACAAGAAGTGGACAAGAGTCCTTCGATGGAAACTCCCGTTCGCCCAGTGGTTTGTAGGAGGTAAAATAAACGTCTCCTATAATTGTCTGGACCGGCATCTATTGACCTGGAGGAAGAACAAAGCGGCGATCATCTGGGAAGGCGAGCCGGGCGACTCCCGAACTCTCACTTACGGGGAGC
>CAYYHS010000294.1:0-4171 GCA_964471785.1 uncultured Chitinophagaceae bacterium | reverse complement strand
GATCGAGGATGACTGTACCGTCATAACCGATTACCAGCTCGAGTTTAATATTCTCCTTGTCGAGGTCGGGTTTCATCTGCGAGGCAATAGCCCGCATAAGCTGGGTCACGTCTGTCAATTTCTTGTCGACCTTCAACTCACCGGTGGTGTAGTCGAGCAGGTCCTGGGTCATCTTATTGACGACATTGACGGCACTCCGCGCGGTTTCGCATGCGTGAAGTTTCTTCTCTTCATCGAGCGGGCCGCGTTGGATCTGGTCGATTGCCGAGAGGATATCCCGCATCGGTGACCTAAAATCCTGAATGAGCGATGAGGCGACTTGCCCGACAGTAGACATGCGCACTGCCTCTTGACTCTGCTTCAGCGCTCCCCTCATCTGATCGAATGAGCGGGAGAGGTTCCCAAGCTCATCCTTGGCGCGGGCCACTTCCATGTCGTAGTTGAGGTTTCCTTTGCCGATTTCCTCGGCCGCCATTTCCAACTTCTTGATCGGTTTCTGGATCAGCGATCGATAGAGAATGAAACCAACAACGATTGAAAAGAGGGCGAATCCGATAGAAATCATGCCGGAACGAACCGAACTCTCTTTGATAGAAGCGAGCATACCGGTGAGCGGAAACTCGATCTGCGCAACTCCCAACGGCCGGTTGATCTGGACATCGTGGCAGGCAAGACATTTCTTCTCCGCCTTGAAGGGAATCATCGCTCTGAAATTATCTCCCGTACGGAGCCATTTTTGCTCTCCGGTTGCAAGGGCTTCGTTTCCGTACTGATTATCGATCTCGTCTTTTGAATTCGCAAAATCAAACCGTTTTTTTAACCGGGCCGCGCGAGTGGAATCTTCAAGGAATTCGCGAAGGTGAAGATTCTCCGGGACAAATCGGATGTAGAGATTATTGAGCCCCGCGACATGCTGGATGCGATCAAGAAATTCGTCCTTCACCTGCTGATTCTCGATCATCTGATTTACGAGCGCCTCGCGGACGATCTGAGCTTTTTGCCCGGCCGATTGCAGCGCCTGCATCTGTATGAGATCTTCCTGGAATGCAATGTTGACATCGCCGCTAACGGCAATCGCGATAATCAGCAACGGCACAAATGTGACGAGCAACTTCGTCGACAAACGAAGGTTACGGAACATTGTGATCTCCTTACGATGGCTTTCTCAAATCGGTGGGGGGTATCTAAGAAGTTAGAAAACTCGGGCTCATATGCAAGATCGAAAGACAAAATCCCCGAGAAGCGTTCACTTCTCGGGGATCCGTGTTCAGTGCGAGATATTACGGCGGTTCTATACCCCGTTTACGTCTTCACCATTTCGGTTTCAGGCCCTTCCCGGTTTTTCGAAGTATCGTCTTGTTCACCCGATGAAACGTCTTCAAGGGTAATCCATAGATCTTGATAAAACCCTCAGAAGCGGAATGGTCAAAGGTGTCATCGACGGTGTACGTGGCCAGCTTAGTGTCGTAGAGTGAGTAGGGAGAGGTTCTTCCGCCAACTGTCAGATTACCTTTATAGAGGCGAACCTTAACGAGGCCGGTCACATTCTTTTGTGTCTCAGTAACGAAACCGTCGATAGCATCCTTCAAAGGCGAGAACCAGAGACCGTTGTAGATCAGGGTCGCATAGTCGTCCGCCAACTTCGCTTTGTAGTGGAATACTTCTTTGTCGAGCGTCAACCGCTCTAGCTCGCGATGAGCAAAGTGGAGCGTGACAGCGGCAGGAGCCTCGTAGACCTCACGCGACTTAATCCCGACGAGCCGGTTCTCCACAAGATCCATTCGACCAACGCCGTTTGCTCCGGCAATCTCGTTCAGTTTTTCGATCACGGAGAGGCCCGACATTTTCTTTCCATCGAGACCTACGGGTACCCCTTTTTCGAATGCGATCGATACATAGGTTGCTTTGTTGGGAGCCTCTTCCGGGGACACCGTGCGCTGATACGCATCCTGTGGAGGCTCTTCCATCGGATCCTCCAGAATTCCACATTCAATGGCAGTTCCCCAAATATTCTCATCGATGGAATACGGATTTTTTTTTGTTGCTGAAACTGGAATCCCATGGCGTTCGCAATATGCAATTTCCTCTTCGCGTGATTTGAATTCCCATTCGCGGAGGGGGGCGAGGACCTTCAAATCCGGGGCGAGGGCCATGACCGAGACTTCGAACCGAACCTGGTCGTTTCCTTTACCGGTGCAGCCATGAGCTACCGCTGTGCATTTCTCCCTCAGGGCGACTTCGACCAGCGCTTTTGCCAGGAGCGGGCGCCCGAGCGATGTGGCCATTGGATAGACGTGCTCATACAATGCCCCTGCTCTCAACGCGGGGAAGATGTAATCCTCCACAAATTCCTTCCGCAAATCCTGGATGTACACCTTTTTTGCTCCCGTCTTGTACGCCTTCTCGGCGACACCGACGAGCTCTTTTTGCTGACCGAGATTTCCCGTGACGGTAATGACGTCAGCGTCATATTTTTCCTGGAGCCATTTGACGATAACGGAAGTATCGAGGCCGCCCGAATAGGCAACTGCAATCTTTTCCTTTTTCAAAATATGCCTTCCTTTGTGTTGGTAAATAGGTTTGACGGAGAACGAGCCGAAGGAGGTCAATCCTGACCGGCGCGCTCAACCAATGCGTTCTTAACGTCCCGTAATGTCGAGTTAATTTTTCGTATCGTTGAAGGAAGCACCACGACGGTATCGTCGCCCGCCACCGTGCCAAGCAAGCGGGGATTGTGAAGCGAATCAAGGAACGACGCGACGCCCGGCGCTCTCCCTGGCAAGGTCCGGATGACGATCATCGTTTCGTTGGCATCGATACTCATTACTTCGAAGCCGATGAGCGATTTCATTTTGCGCTCTTCGCTTTCGGCGGTTAACGCATAACGCAGCCCGTCGCCGGCGTGAACGCGAATGACGCCAAGTTCTTTGAGGTCTCGAGAGAGTGTCGCTTGGGTGATCTCGAAGCCGCGTTTCTTCAGGTCAAGGCAGAGTTCTTCCTGGTTGGGAACAGACTTCGATTGGATGATCGCTTTTATAGCAAAATGTCTTTTTGCTTTATCCACAAGGGAACTCTTGATCTAGTGTTTCTTGGTTACACTCTCACGTACCATTTGGGTGCCAATACCTTCGTCGGTGAAGATCTCCAAGAGGAGTGAGTGAGTGATTCTTCCGTCGACGATGTGAACCTTTTTTACCCCTGCGTTCAAAGTCCGGAATGCCGACTGCACTTTGGGAATCATACCTCCAAAAATCGATCCATCCTCGATCAACTTCTTTGCTTCAACTTCCGTGATCGAGGAGATTCTCTTGTTGTTGATGACAATCCCTTCGATGTCGCTCAAATAGACGAGCTTTTCAGCCTTCAACGCATCGGCAATAGTGCCTGCGGCGAGGTCGGCATTGATATTGAGAACCATTCCGCTTTTTCCGATGCCGACTGGGGCGATCACCGGCATCATGCCGTTCTTGAGAAGCAACTCGATGAACGGCACGTTGACGGATGTTACTCTGCCGACGAATCCCAGATCTTGTTTTCCGTCGATGATCTTTTCAGCCCGAAGGAGCATATTGTCGACTCCGCTTAAGCCTATTGCGTCTCCATCGTTCTGGTTAATGAGATTGACGATTTCTTTGTTGATCTTTCCGGCGAGCACCATCTGAACCACCTCGACCATTGCTTCGTCCGTGTAGCGCTGCCCGTCGACAAATTTTGTCTCAATGCCCAGCTTTCTCGCAATATCGGTAATTTCCTTGCCCCCTCCGTGAACAATAACGATGTTGATACCGATCTTTCGCAGGATGGTAACATCCTTGCCGAATGTTTCACGAAGGGCCGGGTCTGTCATCGCGGCGCCGCCGTACTTTATGACAAACGTCTTTCCCTCATACTTCTGTATATAGGGGAGCGCCTCGATAAGGACTTCTTCTTTTTTCATCTCTCAGAACTCATTACGTAGCTTGAATAGTTATGTCTTGCTCTGCTTTTTTCCCCTTCAAAATCTCAAGATCCCATCTTCTTCCGCATCATTATTCCATTATTCCATTATTCCATCACTCCATCATTCCATCACTCCAGGATTCCATCCTTCCACCATTCCATTTCTTAAACTAACTTCTGTAGCTCGCGTTAATATCGATATATCCCTTCGAAAGATCGCACGTCCACAGTG
>CAYYHS010000293.1:0-4206 GCA_964471785.1 uncultured Chitinophagaceae bacterium | reverse complement strand
CGACGAGCGATGCCGATCGAACGCAGTTCGAAGAAGAGGCGGTGCATTTTGCTAAAACCCTTCTTCATGGTCTTGCAAAGAATAGGTAATTCTTTTAGACGAAAGGATCTGTAGTAATGCCACAAGAAGACGAAAAACGCCTCACGAAGAATTTGCCAACTGAGCAGAAAATAAAAAATGGCGACAACGGCAGCGATGATGAAGAAGCCATCGAGGCCGTTCCCCTCTATCGCAACTTCAAAATTGTCATCCCTTTGTTTATTGTCGTGCTCGGGATTGCTTTCGCAACGTGGCAATACTACATCAATGCGCGCGATTTCATTACAACGGATGACGCGTATATCGACGGCAACAGGGTCTCCATTAGTTCCAAGATTCTTGGACGTATCGATCGATTGCAGGCAGACGAGGGCGACACGGTGAAGCAGGGGGAAATGCTTGTGAAGCTGGATGACAGTGATTTGCGGGCGCAGGAAGAACAGGCGAAAGCGGCTCTCGCTCTTTCCGGAGAAAATATAACGCTTGCGGAAGTTAGCCTTGACAGGGCCAAAACAGACTTCGAACGTGCGTCTGCCCAATTTAAAGAGAATATTATTCCGAAAGAACAGTATGATCATTCGAAAAGCGAGTATGAATCCGCAAAGGCGCGCAGCAGCATCGCGAGTGCGCAGGCGGTTGCCGCAAAGGCTCAACTCGGCATTATAGAAACGCAGCTGAAAAACACGATCATCTCATCTCCAATGAACGGCGTCGTCTCCAAGAGGTGGGCGCTCGTCGGAGATGTTGTTCAGGCCGGGCAGCCGATTTTTGCAGTGTATGACCTGAAAGACATTTGGGTGACTGCCAACCTGGAGGAAACAGACCTATCGTCACTGCGGTCGGCGGAAAAAGTCGAGATCACGGTCGATTCGTATCCGGACGTAAAGTTTTCGGGCAAAGTGTTTCAGATGGGATCGAATACCGCATCAGAGTTTTCATTAATTCCGCCAAACAACGCTTCGGGCAATTTTACGAAAATCACTCAGCGTGTCCCGGTGAAGATATCGATCGAGCGAATCGCCGGAGCTGACGCTCAACGGCGAGTTGACCTTTTGCCAGGAATGTCGGTTGAAGTTAAAGTGAAGGTGCGTTGAGAGTGGCCCCTTTGATCAGACAACAATTAAAAGAAGGATTCATTCGGCGCGTTCCGTCGCTTCACCATGAACACAAGACCTATCGATGGTGGGTTCTTGCAAACGTGATGATCGGCACGTTTATGGCTGTTCTCGATGCCACCATTGTCAATGTGGCTCTGCCGAAGATCATGGGAACGTTCGGCATTGATATCGATACGGCTGAATGGATATTAACGGCGTACCTCCTTGTCTTTGCGGTAATGCTTCCGACCTCGGGATGGGTTGCCGACCATTTTGGGTACAAAAGGACATATTTTCTGGCGCTTCTGCTCTTCACGTTTGGTTCCTTTCTCTGCGGGATGGCATGGAATGAAAACGCCCTCATCTGCTTCCGGATCATTCAGGCCGTCGGGGCCGGATTCATGATGCCCGTCGGCATGGCGATCGTCACGAGAGAATTTCCGGTCCGACAACGCGGCATCGCTCTCGGCTTTTGGTCTATCGCAGCGGCAGCATCGGTATCCCTCGGACCGCTCATCGGCGGCTACCTCGTGGACAATATCGGATGGAACGCGATATTCGATGTGAACGTCCCTGTTGGAATAGTCGGTTTATTCGCTACGATGGTGGTCCAACGCGAATACAAAACGGAGCACACGCGCTCATTCGATTTCATCGGGTTTATCTCTATGTCCGTCTCTCTCAGCGCGCTTCTGCTGGCGCTCTCGGATGCGAACGCTGCGTGGAACACCGGCGGCTGGAGTTCTCCGTTCATCGTGTCGTGTTTTGTCATTTCCGCATTCGCCATGACAGTTTTTCTTGTGACGGAATTCACCGTGAAAAGTCCTTTGATTGAACTTGCACTCTTCAAGGACTTTAATTTTTCAGTAACCAACGGGATCCTCTTTATTTTTGGATTAGGGATGTTCGGCAGCACGTTCCTGCTTCCGCTCTATCTTCAGAACTCGCTCGGGTACACAGCATTTCAGGCAGGGGCGATGTTCCTTCCCATCGGCTTGTTGCAGGCCTTCTTTGCCCCAATCTCCGGGCTCCTCTCGGACAAAGTGAACCCCAAAGTTCCGGCGGTCATTGGGATCGTTCTCCTTGCCATCAGCCTCTACCTGAACAGTTCTCTTTCGCTTTTTTCGGAACGTCACCAGATTATGTTGCCCCTCTTGATTCGCGGGGTTGCGATGGGCTTACTTTTTACTCCCCTCACAACCCTGGCACTTTCGCGCATACCCAAACAAAAAATCGCACAGGCATCTGGATTGTTCAATGTCATACGTCAGCTCGGAGGAAGCTTTGGCGTAGCGATTATGGGTGCACTTCTTACCCGAAGGATGCTCTATCATTCGGCGATGTTCGGTCAAATGGTGGATCAGCGATCGGGGATGTTTCAACAAGTGGCGCGAAACCTGGGGCATTTCAGTCAGCAGACTCTGGGAGGGACGATGAACTTCGCAACGATGAGAGCCAATGCCGCGATCATGTCGCACGTCATGCAGCAGTCCTTCGTCCAAGCCGTGTGCGATGATTTCCTGATCGCCGCTGTTATTACCGCAGTCGGTGTTCTGCCGGTTTTGATACTTCGGACGCGCAAGCAAAAGATGGGGGAACATGTTCCTCAGATGGAATAGGGCAGATCGAGTTTTGATTTCGTTCATTATTGCAATACACGAGCCATTTATGAAAGCATTCCCACTGATTTTGATCTTGTGTTTCATTGGATTCCAAATACTCCTCTCGCAGGACACGCTAACGGTCGAACGAGCGGTCGAGCGGGTCTTACAAACGCATCCTGCTCTTGACCAGGCGTTGGCAAATATTCGCGCCGGGGAAGCGCGGACATCCCAGGCGTCGAGCACGGAACTGCCGGAGGTGACGACGGAGGCCAACTATGCGCACATTGGCCCCATCCCGGATTTCAGCTTTCCGGGATTCGGCAACATCGTGTTGGCTCCGGCAGACAACTATGATGCTCATGTTGCTGGGCGTTACACCTTCTATGATTTTGGCAAGGCCCGTACCGCAATAGACCTGAGTCAGTCACGCGTGCAGACGATGCGCGATGCGATGGAATTGACAAAAGTAACCTTATCAATTCAGACGATACGAGTATTTTATTCCATTATTCTGCTCCGCAGGAGCTTGCAAGTGCAGGACGAACAGATCGAAGCGCTGAATGCGCATATTTCGGTGACGCAGAAACGGGTTGAGTCCGGCACATCAACCAGCTTTGACGTATTGACGACACAAGTGCGGGTTGCGGCCTCGCAGAATCAGAAGGTCGAGATCGAGAATTCTCTTCAGAAACAAGAAGCGACGCTGCGACAACTCCTCAATCTTCCGCCGAATGATCCTCCGAGTATTAAAGGGACATTTCGTCCGGCGGAGATATCGCTGAATACTGACTCGCTCTATCAACGTGCATTGACCCAACGAACGGAATTGAAGATCGCTCGCGACGATCAGCTAACCGCGGAGCGCCAGAAGAAAATGAATTCCCTTGGCAATATGCCTAAGCTGAATGTGAGTCTCATGTACGGATTCAAAAACGGGTACGAGCCGAACCTTTACCCCCTTCGCGGAAACTGGGTTTGGGGGGCACAGGCCCAGGTGCCGGTTTTCGACGGGGGCCGGGTAGGTCATCAAGAAGAGGAGGCACAGGCGGCGCTCGAAGCGGATGAAGCACATAGCCGGGATGTGGAGCGACAGATACGTTCCGACGTGGAGCAAGCTATCTCCGATGTGCGAGCGGCTGCATCGAAAGTGCAAATTTCGGAAGTGCAACTGAAGCAGGCGCATGAGGCAGTGACCATTGCACTAACGCAATACAGAACCGGATCCGTCACAAACCTTGATCTTCTGGATGCAGAGACTGCAGAGTCGGCGGCAAAGCTGATGAACTTGCAGGCGCTGTATCGCTTCACAATCAGTAAGTACGATCTCGATCGTGCCGTGGGATCTCCGTTAATCTATTAACGGCGAATCCCGTCCTTTCGATTCAGCCTTGACCAATCATCTTGGAAAAGTCGGGGAAGCCGTCTGCTACCCTGAACGAGAGTGATCTCAGAAATGCTTAATAGGC
>CAYYHS010000292.1:0-4224 GCA_964471785.1 uncultured Chitinophagaceae bacterium | reverse complement strand
TTCCCTTCGTGAGGATCGATATGGCACGACGAACAGGCGGCAAACTCAAGCTTCGTATACTGAACCACGGTATTATGCTCGAGCGCTTTTTTGTGACATCCGGCGCATTCCACATTCTCGTGTTTCCCATTGAGTTTGTACGCGGCCCGATCATGTGAAAATTTTGTCGCCGGTTTCCATCCGTCGATCGTATGGCACAGAGCGCAATTCGGAGCAAGTTGTCCGATGTGAATATCCTTGTGGCATGAATTGCAGTCGGAGGAGAGACCAAGATAGGTATTCGCTTTAAACCCTTTCGGTTTTTCTGCAATATCCTTTTCCTTGATGTTTCCTTCCTCATGGCATTTGCGGCATTCGACCCCGCTATGTTTGCCCCCCAGAACGTACCCCGTCAGGGAATGGTCGAACGTTTTCGTTTCCAGCCGCCGGATGGAGAACTCTCTCCCGTGGTGCTCCTTGTGGCAGTCGATACACAGTTGATAAGAGTTTCGACCATGAAGTCCTGTCCGCGCATAAAGCCTAGTCCGGATTTCAGCATGACAGGCAAGACATCGATCGCTGGAGATCGTCTTGCCAAGAGTGTGACACTGCGTGCAATTGGAGATCCCATCAAGATTGGAGTGCGGAGCTGACAATTCTCCCGGCGAGATTTGTGCAATTCCCTGTGAGGTTAGCGCAATACAAATGACGGCCAGAATGGCGGAGTGCTGAATGAATCTGAACGGTCGTATTCCGACGGGAAATCGAAGGGCGAGGCGCATGTTCAACGGATGGTCCAAAAAAATAGCTCAGGTGGAAGGTGCCCCCATCTAACGCCGTATACACGAGGCGGGCCGAGGTTCATGCCTGACGGCGATTTGTTCTCGCGTTCCACAAACTTTTCCCCTTCAACAAATACTAGGGATGAACGTGTGAGTTCTTAAAATATCCAGGTGTAACCAAAAGCAACCGTCACTGCTACGTGGATGAGTAAGATGACAAACATGATGACGCTGAACGGCAAATGCACCACGTGCCAGTAGTGGAAAATCTGTTTCATCTTTTCAAGAAATGCGATTCGCCTTATCAGGATGATGCGTTTCCGTATCAAGTCTCTTACGTCGCCGGCGACGTGGTGAAAAGCGCTGTTCCTTCGCATTTCCTGGTAAAGGCGTTCAAGTCTCAATCTTCGTGTCACGCTGCCGTAGGCGAAGAGGCGAAGCACCTGCATTGTCGACATCTTCGACACCACCGCAGGGGCGTTTGCTATAGCATCAATCTTTTCGATAATCTTCGGGTCGAGCTGAAATTTTTGTTCGAGGAGAGTCCGAATCTGACCATTTTCCTTCTCAAGCTCGTCCATTGTCAATTCGTTTCCCTGAATGCCGCGCGGAATCTGGACATAGACGTACCTCCCAAAGATGCCGCTCAGGACGACCGCCGTCATACTCCAGAAACTTACCGCTACCAATCCTCCAAACTTGAACGTGGTATGATAAAGAACGAGAATCGGCCCGACAAGGCAGAGAAACATATGAAATTCAAGATAGGTCTTGATCTTCCCCAGATCGGCGAAGACCCGAATTCTCTTGCGCGAAGAATAAATGATAACGCCAGCGGTGATCATCAAGGAACCGACAATCCCATACCCGTGCCCCCACGACCCGCTCGGTTTCAAATCATTGTATTGCGCGTGGAAGGGCCGTTCGCCCAAGGATGTCAGATAGTAATTGCATCCATGGAGTCCAAACAAGACCGTCGTAAGAACTCCGGCGAGAATCAGGATTGCTATGTAGAAAAAGTGTGCGGTATTATTCACGCGGACCAAGAGAGCTGATGTCAGAGAAGCAGACTGCTCCTTCAATATGCATCCAATAAATAAAAACTTCAAGAGCCGTCACGTGACGCTACTCATGGTATGTGGATGCTTGATAACCATTCAGGCTATGCGCTCCAGCCCGCGCTTCCCGGGAAGCCATGTTCTTGCCTCGGAACAATCGGCTAGTGTGAAAAGGACCGGTCGTGAATTGCCGCGGTGGAAAAAGAGAAGGAAGAGAATCGCCTCTTGTTAGTTAGACACCGAACGGTCTTACGCCATTCCTGTCCACTTGACTGATGACGACGGGAGAAGGGATCGGTCCCTTTGGACCGATGCGGAAAGCTGTTGAGATGCGTCCGGCCGCCGAGTCGACCTCGCCTTTTTTATCGGTATAGAGAACGGCAAGTTTCTCTCCGGCGTTGACAATATCCCCCACCTTCTTCTTGAGAACGATTCCCGCCTTCGGATCGATCACATCGTCAACTTTTGTTCTTCCCGCCCCGAGCGAAACGGAGGCAAAGCCAATCTCGAGCGAGTCAATGGCACTCAGATAGCCTGTTTCGGATGATATTATCTCTTGCGAGTATTGCGAGCGCGGATATTTTTCGGGCTGTTCAATAAATGACACATCCCCTCCTTGACGTTTGACGAGTTGAAGAAATTTTGCATAGCCTTTCCCGCTGCGAACTGCTTCTTTGCACCGCTCGATTCCCTCGGCGAGAGTCGCCGCCCTTTTTCCAAGCAGCACCATCATCCCGCCCAGAGTGTACGTCAGTTCCATAACCTCGGGGACATTTCTTCCTTGAAGGCATTCGACCGATTCCACGATCTCGAGCCAGTTGCCGATATTGTATCCCAACGGCTGGTTCATGTCGGTGATAAAACCGACGGTCTCTTTTCCAAAACTGTTTCCGATCCGTACCAATGCCGAAGCCAGCTCAACGGCACGATCATAGGTCGGCATGAATGCCCCCGTTCCGGTCTTCACGTCGAGGACAAGGGCATCAATCCCCTCCGCAAGTTTCTTGCTCATGATGCTTCCTGCAATCAGCGGGATGCACTCGACGGTGGCGGTAACATCCCGCATCGCATACATTTTTTTGTCGGCAGGCGCAATTTCCTTCGTTTGACCGATCATAACAACACCGACTTCAGAGATCACCTTTTTATATTCCGCGATGGAGAGGTCAGTCCGGAAACCGGGAATCGACTCCAACTTGTCGAGTGTTCCCCCTGTGTGACCGAGCCCGCGGCCGCTGATCATCGGAACGGGCACACCGCATGCCGCTACGATCGGCGCAAGCGGAATGGAAATCTTATCTCCGACGCCTCCGGTGGAATGTTTGTCGACTTTCACTCCGGGAATTGCAGATAAGTCAACGACTTCGCCTGAATGAAGCATCAGTTTCGTGAAGGTGCTCGTTTCTTCCGGGCTCATCCCCTGAAAATATGTCGCCATCAAGAATGCCGACATTTGATAATCTGGTATGCTCCCCTTCACAAAACCATCGATAACAAATTGCAGTTCTGTGGATGAGAGTTCAACGCCGTTCCGTTTCTTGCGTATGAGTTCGTTTGCGGTCATGATCCTACAATTGTCAGAAGTTGAGGAAAAGCGTCGATCACCCATGCAGGATGGACAGCCTCCATTTGTTCGCGCGAGAATGTCCCATAGGTGACTCCGCAGGTCGCGACGCCGGCATTCTTTCCCATCTCAACGTCGCGATCGGTATCTCCCACCATGAGGGTCTCATCCTTATTCCACCCTTGCTCTCTCAAAACCTTATTCAGGATGAAAGGATTTGGTTTGTGCGGCAGGCCGTCGGTTCCCTGCAATTGACAGAAATATTCGGCAATGCCGAAGAACGTCAACACTCTCTTCGTTGTTTCGCTCGACTTGATGGTGGCCGTTGCAAGGTTTATTTTTTTCAAACGAAGGATCTCGATAGTCTCTTTAACCCCGGGAAACAATTTTGTGGTCGCAAGCGCACGCGGACGGTAATAGTCACGGTACATGATCGCCGCTTCGGGGATCCTTGCATGAAGGCGATTGGGAAGCAGAAGTGTAAACGTCTCCTGGAGAGTCTTGCCGATATGAGGATAGAGGTCTTCCTCGGTGTAATTCTGAACGCCGAGCTGCTGCAGCACCCACAATTGGGCTCCTGCAATATCGCGCCGTGAGTCAATCAGAGTACCGTCGACATCGAGAACGATGTTTTTGATCATGAGGTTCAATAAAGACAGTTAGCCGGAAGTTGCAGCCAGAATACAGGAGACAGAATACAGAAGACAATTCAAAGAAAGGCACAATGACTGTCGCTTGGAGCAATTCCCCGGCCGCTTGAATTTTGTCTCCTGTATTCTGTAGTCTGTCATCGAGATTTGCGAAGCATGCGTTCGCCTAGAAAAATGCCGGCTATGGTCTT
>CAYYHS010000291.1:0-4226 GCA_964471785.1 uncultured Chitinophagaceae bacterium | reverse complement strand
TAGTTGAAGCGAGAGCGAATCGACTCAGCGACCTTCAGCGAAAGGGCAAGCACATTGTGCCGCCGAAAGTCGGGCGCCGATTCGACGCACGGCTTGGGTTGCAGAGTGAACAACCTGCAAACTGTCACCCCAGTCTCCTTGACAAGCGGAGCGGGGTGGAGCGCTAACGACGATCTGCGTTGATGTTCGGCGAACTGCTCAGGCAGTGATGCATCGTGTCATTCGATCGATCATGAAAGTAGAGAGTCCCCGCGCTCCTCTACTTTTTTTCGTTTATAGCCTTCTCCATTTCTGGTTGCGAAGGCAAAGGATGGTCGAATGAAAATTGTATTGCTCGGTTATGGCCGGATGGGACAGGACATCGAACAGGTCGCATTGGAACGAGGGCATACGATCGCCGCTCGGTTCATGATAGAAGCACCCCTGCCAAATGTCGATACGCTTCCCTCCGACGTTAAAAAAGCTGACTGCGCGATTGATTTCAGCTCTCCCGATGCCACAGAACATCATCTGCGCACTCTCGGTCCGCTTCACGTTCCGATGGTCGTAGGGACAACCGGCTGGAACAAACAACTCCCCGCCTTGCTGGATTTTATGCGTCAATGCGGAGGCACTCTCATCTACGCTTCGAATTTTTCCGTCGGCGCGCATGTGCTCTTTCACGCAGCGGCCGAAGCGGCCCGCATACTCAATCGTTTCCCCGAGTACGATGTTACCGTTCACGAGGTTCATCATCGCTTAAAAAAAGATGCGCCGAGCGGAACCGCGTTGACGCTTGCCGCCAAGATCCTCGCCCAACTTAAGCGCAAGACCGAAGTTCTCACGTCCCTCGGCAACCGGCAAATCCTGCCGCATGAATTGCTCGTGACGAGCAGCCGGGTGGGAAACGTCGCGGGGATTCATACCGCTGCGTTCGAATCGCCGGCCGACTCACTCCAGATCACCCATTCCGCTCACAGCCGGCGGGGTTTTGCTGTTGGGGCAGTGAGCGCCGCCGAATGGATTCAAGGCCGTACCGGCATTTTTACGATGGAAGATTTCTTGTTCGCTAAATAATTCTCCTTATTCACACTGAAAGGTTTTTTATGTCATCACAATTCTCGTTCAGAGGAGTCGCCACGGCGCTTGTTACGCCGATGCAGAACGGCGATGGTGCGGTAGATGAGCGAGCTCTTCGCGCTCTTGTAGAATTTCAGATCACCAACGGAGTGAGCGGTCTTGTTCCATGCGGCACAACGGGGGAAAGCGCTACCCTGAACCATGCGGAACATCACCATGTCATGGATGTCGTGGTCGAACAAACCGCGGGGAGAGTTCCGGTGATTGTCGGAGCCGGCAGCAATTCCACGCGTGAAGCGATCTCGCTCACGCAGCATGCACGGGCCATCGGCGCGCAAGCCGCCCTTTCGATTGCGCCGTACTACAACAAACCGACCCAGGAAGGTTTTTTCCAGCACTACAAAGCGATTGCGGAATCGGTAGACATTCCCATTATTGTGTACAACGTACCGGGGAGGACCGGGAGCAACATCAACGCAGAAACAACGTTGCGTATCGCTGAACTGCCTGGCATCGCAGGCATTAAAGAGGCATCGGGAAATATGGGACAGGTTATGGAGATTCTCCGTCACCGCCCGCCGCATTTTACCGTTCTCTCGGGGGAGGATGCATTAACCCTCCCGCTGCTCGCGCTCGGCGCTGACGGCGCCATCTCTGTTGTATCGAATGAAACCCCGCGGCTCTTCTCAACGATGGTTCGGCTCTGCCTTGAAGGAAATTTCTCCGAAGGGCGGGCGATCCACGAGGAGCTGCTCCAGCTGATGAACCTTAACTTCATTGAATCAAACCCGATCCCGGTCAAGGGCGCGCTCGCCATCATGGGGCTGATCGACGAAGCGTACAGGCTTCCACTGACGCCAATGACCACCGATCACCGGTTCGCGGTGCGGCGGGCTCTTGAAGAACTTCACCTTATGGAAACGCACAAATGACACTATCGCCGGAATCACTCCCATCGCTCATCGAGGAGCTTTCTTCCTCAAAAAGCGGAGGCAGGGAAGATGTCGAGAAGACCGCATTCGAACTTTTTATTTCCCTCCTCGACAGCGGGAAAATCCGAGCGGCGGAAGAGATCGACGGCCGCTGGGTGGTTCATGAGTGGGTGAAGAAAGGAATTCTGCTTGGATTTAAAATCGGCGTGCTGAAAGAAATCGAGTCGTCTGGACCGTTTTCTTTCTTTGATAAGAGCACCTATCCGCTGAAGAAGATCGTCCTCGCGAATAACGTTCGCATCGTGCCCGGCGGAACTGCGGTGCGCCGTGGTGCATATCTGGCGCCCGGCGTCATCATGATGCCCCCTTCGTACGTCAACGTAGGCGCGTATGTCGATGAGGGAACGATGATAGATTCACACGCCCTCATTGGCTCATGTGCACAGGTGGGGAAAAGAACTCACGTCAGCGCCGCGGCACAAATTGGCGGCGTCCTGGAGCCGGTCAACGCGCTGCCGGTTGTCATCGAAGATGATGTGTTAGTAGGAGGTAACTGCGGAATTTATGAGGGAACCATCGTGAAAAAACGGGCGGTGATTGCGGCCGGAGTCCTTCTCACCGCTTCAACACCGGTCTATGACTGCGTGCATGGAAACATCCTGCGAAAATCGGCTACGGGATCACTGATCATTCCGGAAAACGCGGTCGTCGTCGCTGGATCACGCTCTATGACAACGGAGTTCGCGGGCGTGCACGGACTTAGCGTGTACACGCCGCTCATCGTGAAATACCGGGATTCGAAGACGGATGCCCGGACAGCGTTGGAGGACGCCCTCCGTTAAATTGATCCGATCATAATCGGCAGGCTGGCTGCCAATCCCGTGACAGTATCAATCACCCCGCCTTTTCTTCCACTGCGGGCTGTTGTTCTGCCGGGGGAGGTACCAGGAGTTCGTCCTGCACATAATCGACGGTCTCCATCAGGGCATCGGCAAATTTGTCAAAGTCTTCTTTGTACAAGAAGATCTTATGCTTTTCATATTCCTCTTCGCCGACTCTTTTGCTCTCCGTGATAGTGATGTAGAAGTCTTTTTCAGACTTCGTTGCCTTCACATCAAAAAAATACGTTCGTTTTCCGGCACGTACACGCTTCGTAAAGATCTCATCTTTATAGGTTGAATTTTCCAATGGTCAACTGCCTCCTTCTCAATGAAGTTGTGAATAGGTACATCCCATCGTAAAGAATTCGCCTCGCTGTACGGACCGGCGGCGAATTTGATCCGCGACGCAACGGTGATGCCAATGGATCAATGGAATTCCGGTGATTGTCACTTCCTTATAACTGCAAGCTTCGCCGTCGATACCTGATTTCCGTTATCAGCGTACGCAACGACAAAATAGATCCCGCTCCCTACGATCTTTCCATTCCCATCGGTCCCATCCCAAAAAGCGCGCCCTGCCCCCTGCGCTACAAATTCTTTTACCAGAGATCCTCTCACGTTAAGGATCTTGATTGTCGCGTTATCCGCAAGCCCCTTGATGGTAAATGAGTTTTCGTTGGGAACAATGTATGGATTCGGACCAATTTCGAGCGAGCCCATCTTTTCGACGGTCGCAATCGCAGGTATTTCGAGGCTCGACAATCCTTTTCCTGTTCCGAAGTACGCAATGCCCCGCTTTTGATCCAGTGCGATGGAAAGAACGTTATTGTCAACAAGCTTGCCGTTGGTGTTCTGAGTAGTATATTGTCCAAGCAGCGTCAAGCCGTCGGCCGAGACATAGTCAACTCCCGTTTGTGTTCCTATCCATTTATTGTTCAGAGGATCGACAACGATCGTGTTGATGAACTGGTCTCGCACGGCGCCTAGAAACACAAGAGTATTTTGGCTTAACGGTGCTGCGGGGTCGTTAACGACTGTTACGCCGACGTCTGTCCCCACCCACAGATTTCCGTTTTGATCTTCAACGACAGATGTCACCGTCTCGCTCGTCAGCCCGGATGAAGCCGTCAATTCACCCCAATCGTCGCCGGCCAACCCCTGAACTGAAACTGATTCGTTGTAGTACATGAAATCTCCCTTCGGCGCAAAATTGGGGAGTGTATTCGAACACCACTTTGTTCCGTTCCGGTCGATGGTCACGCCCAGGAAAAGACCGTAGGAATTACTGCTGGCGGAATTCACCGCCTTCCATGTCGAATCCGGCCTCATCTCCCACAACGCTTGACGACTCAGG
>CAYYHS010000290.1:0-4237 GCA_964471785.1 uncultured Chitinophagaceae bacterium | reverse complement strand
TAGTCCGAGGTCTTTAGACTGATGACGAATAAGATAAGAACTAAGGACACAGGACTACGGAACAAGAGACCCTTCCCGCCCACACGCCTCCCCCAAATTAATGAGGCAACACCGTTCGTTGACTTGCCTCCGTTATTTCCTTATCTTTATATCACGTGAGATTTAGCGTAGAAAAAAAGGAATCGTCCGCGCGGGCTGGAAGGCTTGAAACTGACCATGGCGTTGTAGAAACGCCAATTTTTATGCCTGTCGGAACACAAGGGAGCGTTAAGGCGGTCGAGCAGCGTGAATTATCCGAGCTCGGAGCACAAATAATACTCGGCAACACGTATCATTTGTACCTCCGGCCTGGGATAGATGTTCTAAGAGAGATGCGTGGGCTTCATCGGTTTATGAACTGGGATAAGCCCATTCTCACGGACAGCGGAGGATATCAGGTGTTTAGCCTCTCAGATCTCAGGAAGATATCAAACGAAGGAGTAACGTTTAAGTCTCATCTTGATGGCTCCACTCATTTTTTTTCACCGGAAAAGGTGGTGGAAATCCAGCGAGCTATCGGGTCTGATATCATGATGGTCCTCGATGAGTGCACCCCGTATCCTTGCGAGCATGATTACGCCTCGGAATCCAGCGCGTTGACGCTTCGGTGGGCAAGGCAATGTCTCGATGCCAGTAAAGTGACATCGGCGGCGTACAATCACCATCAAGCATTGTTCGGGATCGTCCAGGGGAGCACGTACAGAGATATCCGAAGCCGGAGCGCCAGCTCTCTCGTTGATATGCAATTCGACGGGTATGCGATCGGGGGGCTCGCTGTAGGCGAACCGGTCGATGTCATGTACGATCTGACGGAGTTCACTGCGGGATTGCTGCCAAACGAGAGTCCCCGGTATCTGATGGGAGTTGGAACTCCGGAAAATATTCTCGAGTGCATCGAGCGAGGCGTCGATATGTTCGATTGCGTCATGCCGACGCGGAATGGCAGAAATGCCATGTTGTTTACGCGGAATGGACGATTAAACCTTACCAACGCGCGATTCAAGACCGACGGTTCGCCCGTTGACGCAGAGTGTCTTTGTTATGGCTGCAGGAATTTTTCTCGAGCGTATCTTCGGCACCTCTTCATGGCAAAGGAAATATTTGCGCTTCAACTTGCATCGCTCCATAATCTGACTTTTTATCTTTGGATTGTTGGAGAAGCCCGCCGGCGCATTCTCGCCGGAGAATTTTCGGTTTGGAAAAAGCAAATTCTTTCTCAGATTCAACAAACTCAATTAGGATAACACGTTCTCATTTAACTTCCTTTTTAACTATCGGAGCACTTACGTATGAAGTCAGCACTGCTTGCAATGGCACCGCCTCAAGGGGGATCGGGCGGCGGAGACTTTATGACCACGATTTTGATGTTCGCGGTCATTATCGCAATTTTCTATTTCATGATCCTGCGTCCACAGCAAAAGAAGCAAAAGGAGCGGCAGAAACTTCTCGAATCCATTAAAAAAGGAGACAAGGTCGTGACCGCCGGCGGCATTCATGGGACGATTGTCGGAGTCGAAGACAAGACTGTCCTGCTGCAGATAACAGACACGGTGAAAGTAAAAGTAGAGAGAAGTTCGATCTCCATCATCAACAAGGTCGGAGAGGTAGACGAGGTTAAACCGTAAGAGAGAGTCACCATGAGCAAATTGAATTCCATCGAAGAGGCGATAGCCGACCTCAAGCAAGGGAAAGTGGTGATCGTCGTCGACGACGAAGACCGCGAAAACGAGGGAGATTTTATAGTTGCGGCTGAGCATGTGAACCCCGAGGTGATCAATTTCTTCACCAAGGTGGGCCGCGGCATTGTCTGTGCGCCGCTTACCGGAGAGCGGGCAAAAGAACTCGGCCTGGATCTTATGGTCGATGCCAACACCTCCCTCCATGAGACCCCTTTCACTATTTCCATTGACTACATCCATGGAACGACGACAGGTGTCTCCGCGGCCGATCGTGCGAGCACGGTGAGAGCGCTGGTCGACCCTGCAACCAAGCCGAGCGACCTGGCCCGTCCCGGACATATCTTTCCGTTGCGATCGTCGCCTGGCGGTGTGTTGCGCCGGGCAGGACACACGGAAGCTGTCGTCGATCTTTGTCTTCTCGCCGGTCTCCGGCCGGTCGGCGCCTTGGTAGAGATCATGAACGACGACGGGACGATGGCTCGACTGCCTCAGCTTGAACAAATCGCAAAGACGTACAAGCTGAAGATCATTACCGTAAAGTCGATTATCGAATACCGGATGCACAGGGAAAAGCTCGTATCGCGTGTCGTGAGCACAAATCTTCCGACGAGGCATGGTCAGTTCATGGTCCACATGTACAGGTCAGAGACCGACCAGAAGGAACACATCGCCCTCGTGAAAGGAACGATCTCAGGCGATCGACCCACGCTCGTTCGGGTTCACTCCGAATGTTTGACCGGAGATGTTTTTGGCTCATTGCGATGTGATTGCAACGATCAGCTAATTTCCGCCATGAAAATGGTTGAGAAAGAAGGAAATGGCGTCGTTCTTTATATGCGACAGGAAGGGAGGGGAATAGGTCTGCAGAACAAGTTAAAAGCATACAAGCTCCAGGACGAAGGGAAAGACACTGTCGAAGCTAACGAGGCATTAGGTTTCCGGGCGGACCTCCGAGATTACGGCATCGGGGCACAAATCCTGCGAGACCTCGGAGTAACGACGATGCGGCTGATGACAAATAATCCGAAAAAGGTTGTGGGGCTCGACGCCTACGGTCTTACTATCGTTGAACGAGTGCCGATCGAGATCGCTGCCAATGTCAATAATGAGCGGTACCTGAAGACAAAACGAGACAAGTTGGGCCACTTGATACTCATCGACAAAGCTGGTTCCAAATAAGCAACCGGCAAGGCCCGGCAACTTTTTTTTCTTGCATCTCGGTGTAATTTCTTCTACATTTGTGAAGATCGATACAATGGCCATTGTTCAACCGAACGATGGCTTTTATTTTTATCCTCTCCAAAGAAATTGATTTGATTGTATGAGTGAAGCGAGCAATAATGGCATTGTCTATTTGACGAGAGAACGACTCGTGGAACTCGAGCATGAATTGCGCGAGCTTAAAATTCACGGACGCGTCGAAATTGCCGCAAAGATCGCGGAAGCAAGAGGGCATGGAGACCTGAGCGAAAATGCAGAATACGATGCGGCGAAAGAAGCTCAACAGCACCTGGAGTTGAAGATTGCTAAACTTGAGCAAACGCTTTCCCGCGCGCGAATTCTGGAAAGCAAAGATCTTCCTAACGACAAAATCTACATCCTCTCAAATGTAACCGTCAAGGACTCGAGAACTAAGAAAGTCCTCAAGTACAAACTGGTTTCGCCCGAAGAAGCCAATTTTGACGAGAACAAAATATCCGTTACGTCGCCTATCGGTAAGGGCCTTATCGGCAAAAAGACCGGCGATATCGTCAAAATCTCCGTTCCGGCGGGCGAGCTAACCTACGAAGTCGTCAGTATCTCACGCTAGCCTGTCCTTAACTCCTCTCGTTCCTGTTCTTATTCCCCTCTCATTACCTTTACGAGAAGTATCATGGCAAAAAACCTAGAGCTAAAAGCCAAACTCTCCTCGGCAAGACGAACAATGAGAATTCTCGAGGAGTTCGGTCAGCCTGTTGAGATTCTTCGTCAAACGGATACATATTTCAATGTCCGCCATGGGCGTCTGAAACTTCGTGAGGAGCAAGGGAAAAGCGGTGAGCTCATATATTATAGACGAAGAGAAAACAGGGGGCCGCGTTGGAGCGAGTACGAAATCATAGATGTGAGGGAACCGAAGAAGCTAAAGCTCGCATTGACTAGTGCGCTTGGAATAAAAGCAACTGTTAGGAAAATCCGGAAGGTCTACTATTATAAGAAGATTGCGCGGATTCACCTTGACAGCGTTCGTGGACTTGGGGAGTTTATCGAGCTAGAAGTGATTTCGACGGGGCGGGGTGACAAGGTCGAGCAGATTCACGACGAGTTAATTAAGCGTCTCGGAATTGAGCGGGATGAAAGAATTGCCGGCTCATATTCAGATCTCATTTTGGCGAAACAAGCAGACGGCAAAGGTCGGATTTGAAGACTAGACGCTTAGGAGGTTCAACTCTGCAGTAGTGAAAGGTTCCAGCGAGGCGCTGCCAAGAAAAAGCGTCGGAATGACCAGATTCAGGTTGATGTGCCCCCGTCTGCAAGCA
>CAYYHS010000289.1:0-4239 GCA_964471785.1 uncultured Chitinophagaceae bacterium | reverse complement strand
ACCCAGAGGGAGTCGAACCCCCAACCCTCAGATTCGAAGTCTGATGCTCTATCCAATTGAGCTATGGGTGCTGTTGTTAATTTCGGCGAAATCTCCTTGAGCCCAAAGTGAAATCTTTGGCGAGGGCCTGGAATTTCAGGTTAAAATATACAAAACTTTGCAGGGGAAGGCAACAACACTTCATGCAGAGCTTTATATGTTCTTTGTAGGACAAACTACGTAATCACAGTCCTTTTTCTCTGCACATTCGTTGCTTTTCTCGAATAACTCAGTCTATCGCCCCTACTTCCCGGTCGCCGTTGATCGTTTTGAAAGACGAATATTTTGCTGTACTATGTATGTGCAAAAATCGTCAACCTAGTTCGCTATGTCGATCTGTCAAAGAAAAGAGGTCCGTTGGACATGACTCTGGATGTCATTCGCGTCAATTCCATTCAGCTTGCCGAGCTGGAGGCATATCGGACTCTCAAGCGTCCTCTGGAACATCATCAGGCGGGTTTTTTCGTCGCAGAGGGAGAAAAAGTGGTTCACCGCCTCCTCCAAAGTTCTCTTCGAATTCGATCTCTCCTGCTAACCGAGGAGTGGCTCACCGCATACCATGAGTTGATCGGGCTCAGATCTGAAAATCCGAGAATTTATGTGGCGGAGAAATCGCTCATGGAGGGAATTGTCGGCTTTCAATTGCATAAGGGAATCATGGCTATCGCCGATATTCCCGCGGCTACTACTATCGAAGAAGCAGCCGCCAAAGCGCTCCGCCCGTACCTTTTTGTCGCGGTGGACGGCATCATGAACTCTGAGAACCTAGGAGTAATTGTGCGCAATTGTGCCTCATTCGGAGTGAATGCCTTGGTCGTCGGAGAAACGTCCTGCGATCCATATCTTCGCCGATCCGTTAGAAACTCGATGGGAAATATTTTTACTTTGCCCATTGTTCGTACATCTCATATCGTCGAGAAACTGGCAACGATTCGATCCTCCTTCGGATTAAAGATCATCGCCGCACATCCCCGCGGCTCGAGCATGAGGATTGAGACGGTCGATTTCAATTCGGATTGCTGCCTTGTCTTCGGCGGAGAAGGATTCGGTATATCGGACCCTGTCCTGGAAGTGTGCGACGTCACCGCAACGATTCCGATGTTCAATGGAGTCGACTCGATCAATGTTGCCAGCGCAAGTGCGGTGATGTTGTATGAGATTCAGAGACAGCGCTACGGCAAGCACGGACCTTCGGTACGATCTTGAGAAAGCAGAAGAGTATCATCTATTAATTAGCATGGATACATTTTCACTTGGCATAGCATGGAACTGGGCTTACGACGAAGATTTCGTCGCGGGGATCGAGCGTGCCTGTGCAGAACGCGGATTGACAACGTATCGCATCGACCCTTCCAACGTGCATGAAACCCATCAACGCCTTCTGACCGGGTCTTTGTCGTTTGCAAACTTTCTGGATCGAGCATCGGATGACGACGAATCGTTCGGGCCAATCGCTATGATGATTCAAAGATCACCCACCCGTACTTTCAATCCGCAGGAGTTTGTTGAGCACGCAAAAGATAAAGCCACGATGCACCTGGAACTCATCACAAAAGGCCTGCAGGTACCGTATACAATTATTGTCTCCCCCTACAATAAGAAGCGTGAGCCCGAACTCACACTCACGGAATTGGCCAAACTCGGCAGGCCGTTTATTATTAAACCCGCAAACACGACCGGGGGTGGAGCGGGCGTTGTGCTCGGCGCAGAATCTCTGAAGGATGTGCTCGACACCCGCCAGCATCACAAAAACGACAAATACCTCCTGCAGGAAACCGTAAAACCAAAATTCCTAGACGGTCACCGAGCCTGGTTCAGGGTGCTGTACGGGTTCGGAGAAATTATCCCATGCTGGTGGAACGATTTGACCCACGAGTATCGGCGAATCACAATCGAAGAAGAGGCAAAATACGGTATTGGAGTTTTGCGCGGGATGATGAGAACAATACAGGAAGTTTGCCAGCTCGACTTCTTCTCTTCGGAAATCGCGCTGACAGAGGATGGCAGATTTGTTGTCGTCGACTATGTCAACGAGGTCTGCGATATGCGACTGCAGTCGAAGCACCGCGACGGCGTTCCGGACGACATTGTACGAAGAATTCAAGAGCTGATCGCCGAAGAGACCAAAAAGAAGGCGAACCGGTGAGAGATGTTCACCTCACCGATTCGTTGCTCTGTACGATGAGCATTAACCTGAAAAAGAGAACCGCAAAGCCGCGAAGCACGCCAAGACAAAAAACGGATCTTATGTTACTTTCCTATTTCAACAATCTTTGCTCGCATTCTTATCGCCTTTGCGGTTCATCGTTCAATTAACGAGGGCTCTACGGCACCCTGCTCGTGCCGTTTCACCTAGAGCGCAACCTTCGGCAGGTGAGTCATCGCTTCCGCAATCGCTTCAGCGGGATATTCGAAATCCTGCAGCTTACCCTGGTGATACTGCTCGAATGCCGTCATGTCGAAATGTCCATGTCCGGAGAGATTGAACGCGATGACTTTCTTTTCCCCTGTCTCACGGCATTTCAAGGCCTCGTTAATTGCGACACGGATTGCGTGAGCAGATTCAGGCGCAGGGATAATTCCTTCCGATTTTGAAAATCTCACGGCTGCTTCGAACGTCTCCAACTGTTGAACCGCCTGCGCTTCAACGTCGCCGTGGTCTACCAGCGCACTGACACTCGGGGCCATTCCATGGTAGCGCAGTCCGCCGGCATGTATTCCGGGGGGCATGAAGGTATGACCGAGAGTATGCATTTTCACAATCGGGGCCATTGCGGCAGCGTCCCCGTAGTCGAAGGTATACTTCCCTTTCGTCAAACTGGGGCAAGAGGCAGGTTCCACGGCAATCACACGAGTCTTCTTGCCATTCGTTAGATTCTGGTGCACAAACGGAAAAGCGAAGCCGGCGAAATTCGAGCCGCCCCCCGCACATCCGATAACAATATCGGGATACTCCCCCGCCATCTCCATCTGCTCCAGCGCTTCAATTCCAATCACTGTCTGGTGCATGAGGACATGTCCGAGCACAGACCCGAGGCTGTATTTTTTGGTACCACCACTTGTCGCCGCAACCTCGACCGCTTCAGAAATAGCCGTGCCGAGTGAGCCCTGTGAATCGGGATGCTCGGCCAGGGTCTTTCTTCCAAATTGGGTCCGGTTCGTTGGACTTGCATAAACCTTAGCGCCAAAATTCTCCATGATGATACGCCGATAGGGCTTCTGGTGATATGAGACCTTCACCATATAAACCTCTAAATCCAAGCCAAAAAAATTGCACGCCATGGCCAACGCCGATCCCCATTGGCCAGCCCCTGTCTCCGTCGTCAGCGCCTTTGTTCCTGCCTCTTTATTGTAAAATGCTTGGGCAACAGCGGTATTTGGTTTGTGCGAGCCCACGGGGCTTGCTCCCTCATACTTATAGTAGATGTGAGCAGGCGAGCCTAAGGCCTTCTCCAGACGAATGGCCCGGTGCATCGGTGTCGGACGCCAAAGTTTATAAATTTCTCGCACCGGCTCTGGAATTTCAATCCAACGCTCCGTGCTCACTTCCTGCATGATAAGGCTCATGGGGAAAAGAACGCTCAGAAAGTCGGGCGTTATGGGCTGCATCGTTCCGGGGTGTAACACAGGCGCCGGAGGTACCGGCATGTCGGCGTTGATGTTGTACCACGCTTTCGGAATTTTTCTTTCGTCCAACACATATTTGTATTGTTCGCTCATGGAGTACTCCAAAATGATGAGAGTTAAAAAGAAATCATAGTCCAGCCGCATCGTTGAAACGCGCACGTCCCCTCCTGCCGAATAGCGGGGGGAATGAACGAAGATCGTCACCGGGTGCGTCTTACTGAAGGACTTCTTGATCTACGAAGGTAAATCCGTAAAGAGATTTCGGCAATTGATGGAAGAAAGGAGATCGCGGAAAGGGCCTAGACTAGTCAGTCGTATTTCGATCGACCGACCTCTCTCATGCGCAGTTCCCAATCCAAATTCATTATACATGATGAAAATAAATGATTTCGCCAAGAATGTCAATGAAAGCATGACAAATCACACAGGCAAAAGCTCTAGGGAAATTCCGGAAGTTCGATAGGTGTAGCCTCTGCACAGCCAAACTATTTATCACCGTATACTTGACTTTCAAAAGAGCCTTTAATACATTAGCATCCAATACGTTGCACTCCTACTCAATGACACACCACA
>CAYYHS010000288.1:0-4241 GCA_964471785.1 uncultured Chitinophagaceae bacterium | reverse complement strand
ACAATTCTTCCATGTCTTATTCGAAAGGAGAAGGAAAAACTGCCTTAGCGATTTTCGTCGACGGGCTCGATGTCAAATTTGTCCATCTCGCGCTGAGGAACAAGCAATTCCATCTCGAAGATTTCAAGACAGTGAGTCTCGTCAAGAAGCTGGAAGAGCGGCAGGTTGCATCGGATGCTGCCAGCGGGTTGGAGGGGATCGATATTCTTGACGCTACCGCGACGGGTCCGGTGATCCAGGAAGGAGTCGTCGAAGAAACCGAAGGGACGGAGACGAACAACAGCGTCATCCTCGGATTGCTCACCGATTTTCCTTCCTACAACTATCAATTCTCGTATTCGATTTCCGAGCCAAGCGTCTACTACCAGACGTTCGAGGATTCGTTCGGCCTCTCGGGGGGCAAGCTCAAGAAGAAACTGGTCGAGGAACTCTCGAAAATTCGAGCGTCGAAACCGAACCCGGACGCCGTAGCGTACATCACGGCGACCGAAGGCCAGATTCTCTCGGTGATTCGCGAAGACGGCTTGAGTCTTATCGACATCCTCGAGAATATCAAGGACTTCATCGGCAAGAGGATTCCGCGCATCCCGTTCATCGAGACGTCGGACATCTCGCTCATGAACCTGGTCAGGGCCAATTTCGACGTCGGACCGGAAGAAATATCGGTGATCATGTACGTCGGCAACGAATTCAGCCGGCTTATCTTCATGAAGGGAAAGGATTTTCTTCATTTCGCGCCGGTCATCAGCGAGGGGAGAACATCTCCGAATATTGAAAACACGCTCTATTCCAGGATTCTCTTAGAGCAGGACAGCGCCGGCATCATGCGCCTCGACAGGATCTTCCTGGCGGGCGAAGCGCACAAGCTCGAGTTGAAGCAGTTCCTTTCGCCGCAGTTCGCCGAAGCTCCTATCGAATACCTGGTACCCAAAAATCTGGACACGGGGGCGCTTCAACAAAGTGTCGAGGAAATTACTTCGGAGTACGCAGTTCCGATCTCTGTGGCGATGAGGGTTTTGGACCCGAAGAACTCGAGCTATTACTCGATCGACCTGTTGCCGCAGAGTTTCCGTGAAGGCCAGAAGGTCTTCAAGCTGGCCTGGCATGGGTATCTTCTGATGGTCCTCATTTTTCTGGGGACGCTTTTCTTTACGAACCGGGTGGCGGATCTTGCCGAAGAAGTACGGCTCGCCAACCGAGAACTGCAGCAGAAGCAACTTCAGCAGTCCGAGAACGAGCGGCTCCAGAAGATTCTCGACAGCCTCACAGTGCAGAACCAACAGTTCGTCAGCGCACTCGCGGTGTACGACACGATCGTCCCGAACTACAACCGCTGGAGCAAAGTTTTCTATCATCTCACCCACAGCGTTGAAGATGTTAACTCTATCTGGATCAGCGACATTGCTTCGAAGCCGGACAGCACAATTGAATTGACGGGATACGCCCTCTACCGGCCGCGGATACCGCGGATCGCAAATATGTTCGAGAAAGCAACGCTCCAGTCGGTCGAACTGCAGGAGATCCGCGGGAAGACCGTTTACAAGTTTGTTCTCGAGATCCAGAAACTCGACTCTGATTGACCTATGACAAGGGATTGTTGTGTCCTATAAGCTTCGAAATTCAGTTGCTCTCGGTGTCCTTCTTCTTCTCGTGATCGGGATCGGAGGGTATATTTCGTTTATCCTTCAGCCCGGGAAGATCAACAAGTACCGCAAAGAAGCCCAGGCGATTGAGAACCAGTTGAAAGACAACATAATTCAGACCAGCGCCATCATGTCGATGCAGGAGAAATTGCGGGAGACGGTACATCGCTGGAATAACAGAACCAAAGAGATCGGCGAAAAAGATGTCTCGTCGCAGACCTATGGCTATCTGAGCGACATCATCGACGAGAGCGGCTCATTGCGTCTTAACATGGCGTACACCGGAACAAAGAGTGGGAACAAGTACGGCTATAATACTTATAAACTTTCGGGCTCGGCAGAGTTTCCCAATATATTCCGTTTCATCTGGCTGCTCGAGAACGGCCGGCGGCTCTATAAAATCAGCTCGGTGAATGCCCATGCCGAAGAAGAACCGGCAGTGGGTCAGGAATCTCCCGCCATCAGCGTGAAGTACGACATGGAATTGAATTCCTATTTCACGTCTGAGACTGCACTGGGTAAGCCGGTGATGAAGCCGGACTCGATTCCGCAGCCCATCACCTCCAACCCGTTCTTCCCGTCGATCCAAAAGCTCTCGCCGCCCAACGTGCGCGACCTCGTGGATGTTTCCACGATCAACGTAAAAGCCGTTGCCCCGGGGAAAGCTCTCGTGATGGATCCCAAAGGGAAATTGATCACACTCCAGATCGGCGACGAAGTCTATCTCGGAAAACTGACGGCCACCCATCCGCAGGAGGGTGTCGTTGATTTCACGCTTAACAACGGAGGGATTGTTGAGACCGTGAGCAAGCAGATTGCTTTTGAAAAAAAATCGCGAGGGATTAACCCATGACAATAACGAGTTTCACTCTTCGTCGCGCGGCCTCCGCATGTTCCGCGAAAACCTTGCTGCTCTTTGCAGCGCTGTTTCTTTGCGCGATGCAGAGCGCCAACGCGCAATCCAACCGTGAGCGGCGACTTCTGTTGAACGATTACGTCGCGCCGGAGGAACTGGTATCGATGTCTAAGACCCTCCCGTTCGATAAGGCGATCCCGCTCTTCACCGACTTCAGCAAGAAGTACCTGAACAAGATCATCGTGGATCCGACGAACACGACTAAGGAGATCGGGGTTGATATCGAAAACATGTACTGGCTGCAGGCGTTCGAAAACGTGCTCCGTGCGAACAACCTGTGGTATGAAGAGAAGGAAGAGTACTTCCAGATCCTCAACCCTCTGGATACGGCTAAGGGAGGAGTGATTGCGAAAGGCGGATTGGGTGCCGCCATGAGGGACTCTTCGTCGAAGGCAATGCTCATCAGCCGGGACATTAAAATCTCAACCGTGTTCTTCGAAATCGACGTGTCGAAAACGCTCAACACCGGCGTCAACTGGACTTTCAAAGACAGCACTTCGAACGGCTCGGTCTATGGCGGCCAGTTCAAGAGCAATCTGGAGGATCCGGATAAGTCGGCTGCAACGGCCGGCGGTTCCGGATCCAGTTCCGGTACCGGCCAGACAACGCAGCCGGACGCTTTCATCGCGAGGATAATTCCTAAACTGAATTTTGGCAACCTGACCGGCTTTGTTTCGTTTCTCGAGGGGAACGGATTGGGGGACGTCATCTCGAGCCCGCAGATCATCGTCTCTTCGGGGAAGAAAGGGCAGATTCAGATCGGGTCGGATATCTTCGTGACCACAAAGGATTTTGCCGGCAACACCATCCAGCAACGAATAGCGACAGGCATCATCGTCGGTGTAACTCCCACCCTTTATGAACAGAACGGGATCCGATTCATCAATCTTGATACTCATGTTGAGAATAGCAAGCAGAACGGAGCGAACATCGACAAGTCTGCTATTGATACGTATCTGCTGCTGAACGACGGTGAAGAGACCGTGCTCGGCGGACTTTATTCCACCGTCTCATCGACCACCCGCGCGGGAATACCGTTCCTGAGAGACCTCCCCTGGTATGTGTTCGGCCTCCGTTACATTTTTGGGTCTGAAGTGAAAACTGACACAAAAAACGAGCTTATCGTTCTTCTGAAGGCGGAAGTGGTTCCGACGATCGAAGAGCGGCTTGCAAACAAGGTCAAGAACGAGAACTTGATTGAAAGAACTCGAAAAGAATTTGACCAGGATTTGGCGAGAAGGAGGCCGAAACCGCAATAAGTTTGAAATTGTGAGCATCGTCAATCTTTTTAACCCCGACGATATGGAGATTTATGGGGGGCACATACGCCCTCCTCAACCGGGCACAAAAGTCTGGAGGATGGGCAAGAGTGTGTATGAATTCAGGATACTGAGTAGAGTTCGAAACGTTTCTCTGAGAGGGATCGTATGAAATACCGACAATATTTGACATACTTCATAACCCTCGTGTTCGCGGGGTTGTTTTCTTGCGCAAATCCTGCATCATCACCGAGCACTACGTACACAGTCACCCTCACTGGTACCGTCGTGAATCTTAGTGCCAAGCCGTTAGACAGTGTTCGAATTGTTCTGTGGACCCCTTTTGTGCAGGATACCGGAAAACCCAATGGCACGTTCTCGATTAGTTTCCAAGCGCAGGACAAGGCTACAGTTTCCGACTCG
>CAYYHS010000287.1:0-4252 GCA_964471785.1 uncultured Chitinophagaceae bacterium | reverse complement strand
CTGCGATCAGAAGTTTAGGATCCCGACCGCGTCGGGACTATCCTGTTGAACCGCCGGATCGCCCAGTATAGGTAACTATCACGACTGCTCCGGAAATTCACCCGCTCTGCATTGTTGGGAAAGAGTGTGTGCCCTCGCGCAGACTCGAACTGCGATCAGAAGTTTAGGAAACTCCCGTTCTATCCTGTTGAACTACAAGGGCAAAAATTGTGTCGATCAATCTACTCAATTCGGCCCGAACTTTCAATCCACATCCGACTTCAATGGGATTCAACGATATAAAGCGTGCCGTCTCATGTAACGTGCAACTGCGGCAGGAACCTGGTATGTAACCGCCGATCCTCTCCGCGCCAGCTTTCGAATCGTCGAGGATGAGACATCGATATCCGGAACTTCGACAAATCGTGTCTTGCTCGCAATCGACTTCTTGACGGACAAGAGCTTCGTGTAAGGTCTATTCATTACAACTAATGTTGCCAGTTCGAGTATCTGCCGGGGATTTCTCCACGTGTGGAAATCTGAGTAATTATCCGCTCCGATGATGAGGAATAGTTTGCTGTCGGGAAACCTCTTATGGAACGAATCAAGGGTGTCGACGGTATACGAGTTCCCCTTCCTCTTCAATTCTTCGTCCGATGAAGCGAACAATGGATTATTCTTGATGGCAGTTCGAACCATGTTCGACCGGTGCGCCGCGAGCTTCTCTTCCCCTTTTCGTTTGTGCGGAGAAATATAGGAAGGTACAAAGAATATCTTATCAAGCTTGAGCCGCTCACAAACATGCTGAGCAACAATGAGATGTCCAACGTGTGGAGGGTTGAACGTTCCCCCGAATATTCCGATTCGCATCAGCGCAGATTTAGCCATGGTCCCTCATGATATCTTATCATAAACCTCTAATGTCTTCCGTGCAGTTTCCCGCCACGAGAAGAGCTTCGAGCGACTCCTCCCCTTTTCGACCATTGATGCTTTTAGGGCCGAATCCCGGAACAGGTTAATCATCGCCTCCGCGAACATGCCATTGTTCCCAGACTTGCAGATAATGGCGGCATTCCCGACAACTTCGGGAAGTGAGCCTGCATCAGAGACAATCACCGGTATTCCACACGCCATCGCTTCCAGCGCAGGCAAGCCGAATCCCTCATACAGTGATGGCAGGACAAACATCTCTGCTCCTTTGTAAACGAGAATTAACTCCTCATCGGAGAGCCTGCCTAATGTTCTTACTTTCGCCGATAAAGCCGGACTCTGTATCATTCCCTGCATTTCGGCATCGCCTTCCAGGGATCCCCCGACAATTACTAATTCAAGTTCCGGAACCGTTTTAACTGTTTCTTTGAATGAATTCAGGAGCACAGGGAGGCCTTTATGCGGCTTTGTATTACCGACGAAAAGAATGTACGGCTGCTCAAGTTTGAACTTTGCTTTGAAGTCTTCCACTTGCCGCCGGGGTGTCTCCCGATGAAACTCTTCCGAGACGCCGAGTGGAATAGCAACGATTTTGTCTTCCATAACGCGAAACGATTGGAGAATGTCTCGTTTTGTAAATTCACTGTCCGTGATGATAAATCTCGAATCGTGAATTGCATGCCACATCATCCCATAGGAATATGATCGTTGGACCAGTGAAAACATTTTTCGGAAACGCAGATGAATAAGATCGTGAATGGTCACAACCGATGTACCATTGAGCCCGATCGGAAGCGTGTAGTGAGGCGAATGAAAGACCGACACATCGCTCGCTCTGATTTGACGCCCGAACAGAACAATCTCGCCCACTGAGTATTTTCCGTACGGGGCGACTGCTGTTTTCCATCCAACAGGAAACGTGACCGTCCTCTCTTCTTGCGGGGAGACAAACAGCAAGAAGTCGCGCGACAGTTGCATTGACGCGTACTCCTGGATCAGGCACCGGATGTACGTTCCAATCCCAAAGTCATGATATTTTCTGGCATCGAGCGCAGTATAAGGCATACATCAAAATATTCTTGGTATGTAATAAATTCCCGAACAGTAAAACTATCTTCCCTGGATTCCTTCATTCCTTTTGTTGATATACCCACGGAGATATAAATAGAAACGTAGAATATGTACCGACAAAGAAGGCAAATGCTTTTCATAATAATGGAGCTGGCTTTTCCGATACACAAGTGCCACTCTGGACTTCGCATCTTTTGCAGACTGTCCTAAGAGATGGGTGACCGACGTTGTGTTCACAAATCGTACCTCACCCGCCAACTCCCGGATGCGCTTGCACAAATCGGCATCTTCGAAATACATAAAGAAGAATTCGTCAAAACCGCCGACCCGACGAAATACGTCTGTCCGGATCATCAATGCAGCTCCCGAAACCCAATCGACCTTCTTGCCGGAAAAACGTCTTTCAATACGGGATGCAAAGCTAGGCGAGCCCTTTCTCAATCGTCGCTGCCAACCGCGGACGATCCACTCATTGAAAATGCCGGGGTCGAGACCGAACGAGAGCTGGAATGACCCATCCGGGTTAATGAGTCGCGGCCCGCATGCAGCTACGGCAGAATGCTGGTCTAGAAAAGAGGCCAGAATGTTCGGTGTATCCTCAGAGAGAACCGCATCGTTATTCACGAAGAAGAGATATTTTCCGTTCGCCGCCTTGGCGCCATGGTTGCAGCCGCAGGCAAATCCCTTGTTCTCATTCATCGGAAGAACCGTGAGGGACGGGAACTCATCCTTAAGGGCAGCGACAGAACCATCGGTAGAGCAATTATCAACAACGATGATTTCCGTTCCGGGAGAGCGGCGGAGAACCGACAGCACAACCTCGCGCGTATGACGGAGGCCGTTGTAATTGACGGTGATAACGCTTGTTAACGCCGTGTCAAGTGAGGATTTATTCATTTCAATAAAACGCGGTGAATCATTTCTTGTGGAGGAATTCATTCATACAGCTCATCAGGCAACCGGATTTGTTGCGCACTAGCGTCACGCTGTTCCTTGAACACTCATGAGGTGCCGTTCCAGTTGGGCCGCGCTGGCTTCCCAAGAAAAACGATTGCCCACAAGGTTTCGTCCCTCTTCAGAAAGCCGATTCCAATTTTCTTCTCGGAGCAGTTCCACGACACGATGAGCGAACGTACTCGGGTCGTCTTCAACCCACAAGTCCTTTCCGGAAAACCCACCGATCCCGCTATTCCCTGCACTTGTCGTTACTACTGGTGTGCCCCAAGACAAGGCCTCCAAAATTTTAGTCTGGACACCTATTTTCAGTCTGACGGGACAAATACTAACTTTCGCCCGTCTCAAATACTCCGACATAGTGTTCACCCTGCCAGTGATAACAGCGTGCTCTCCAAAAGGCAATGCCGCATCAGAAATTCTCGGATCCGGGTCAGCCCCAACAATCCACACTGTCGCTGTGGGACATTTCATCAACACGATTGGAAATATTTCTTTCAAAAAATAAACAGCACCATCGACATTGGGCAGATGGAACATGCTACCCGACAAAATAATCATCCCTTCTATTCGCTCGCCGCATCCAAGAATCTGTTCCTGAGACGGTTTGTAAACGCCATAGGATACACATCCAATGTTATCATATCCGTTTTGTTCCCGCAAATCTTTTGCATCTTCCTCGGACAACACAACAACCTTCGCCATTCTTGGCAGGTATTTCTCCTCATATCGTGCGACCACCTTCGCGTCAACATATAGTTTTACCTTCTCCCATGGAGACAGCATCGGCAATTTGCACATACGATATAACTTTATGAATTGAGGATCTTCTATATTAACAACCATTCTCTTGTACCATGCTGGCGGAAAATACTGAATCGCATCCATTTCGTACAACAGGATCGCATCATACTTATCTTGCCCAATCAACTGTCTCATTCGCTTGTGCATCTTGTTTGATGCGCACGAGCTGATAAATCTTGGAACTCCCAGCAACATGTAAAAAGTGGAGCGCAGAACTTTGAGAAACTTAAGAGTGTTCTGTTGTCCAACAAACTCTATTCGCTCAACAAACTCGGCATCATCCCCGCCATCTTTCGGAGCATCAATACAAATAAGATAAATCGAATGTTTCTTTGATATTTCCTTAATATTGTTGTAGGCAACAATTGCACTCCCTATTCGAGGAGGAAATGGACTCGTTCTCGTAACCACTAATAAGTTCATTCACGACACCTCATTTCATTGAATCCTTTATGCAGCAATTGTGCAAGAGTGCCGCGCAGTTACAGCCGGTCGGCATGTCGGTGCACGGCTT